>JAYEJJ010000081.1:0-21085 GCA_034660495.1 Thermodesulfobacteriota bacterium
GGAACGGAGAACTGCTAAACACGGTGCCCAAAGCGATTAATTGGGCCGCCACCATGACATGGAAAGGAATCGAGCCTACTGTCAAGTTGATTAATCAAATTTACGAGAAAGGAGTTAAGTTAACAAAAAAGGAAATAAAAAAATATGAGGACCGAATTGAGCGTTCAAAAAAATTGTCCAAATGGGACGTCACTATTGAGCCAGCTTTAGGGTAGTTTTAATTATTGTAACTCCCTTACAGAAAAAAATTTATGCTGTAATAGATTTTGTGAAAGAAAATTTTTAATGATTTGTATTAATAAAAAAAGGTGGTTTTATGAAAAAACACACACAGACGATAGACGGCAATACCGCAGCAACCCACGTGGCCTATGCAATGAGTGAAGTTGCTGCTATATATCCCATAACCCCTTCAAGTTCTCTGGGAGAGATAGCAGATACCTGGGCATCCCAGGGCAGGAAAAATATTTTTGACCATGTTCTGAAAATAAAGCAGATGCAGTCTGAAGCCGGTGCTGCCGGTGCTGTACACGGTTCCCTTGCGGCGGGTGCACTGACCACCTCTTTTACAGCTTCCCAGGGACTTCTCTTAAAAATTCCAAATATGTACAAAATTTCCGGGGAGCTTCTGCCCTGTGTTTTTCATATAACTGCCAGAACCCTGTCAGCCCATGCCCTGTCCATTTTCGGTGATCATTCGGATGTGATGAGTGCCAGACAAACAGGGTTTGCCATGATATCCTCATGTTCGGTTCAGGAAGCAATGGATCTGGCTCTGGTTTCCCATCTGGCTACCATAGAGGGACGAGTTCCCTTTATGCATTTTTTTGACGGATTCAGAACCTCCAATGAAATCCAGAAAATAGAAATGATTGATTATGATGACATGGCATCCCTTTTTAACTGGGAAGCCTACCGGGAATTCAAAAAAAGGGCCATGAATCCGGAAAATCCAAATACCAGGGGAACCGCTCAGAATCCGGATATTTACTTCCAGGCAAGGGAGGCATCCACTCCTTTTTATGACAATATTGCTTCCATTGTTGAAAAAAACATGAAAAAAGTGGGAAAATTAACAGGCCGGGAATACAATCTGTTTGATTATGCAGGTCATCCTGAAGCGGAAAGGGTGGTCGCGGCCATGGGATCTTCCTGCGAGGCCATTGAGGAAACAGTTACCAGACTCAATGAAAACGGCGAAAGAACCGGAGTGATCAAGGTTCGTCTGTACCGGCCCTTTGACGTGGATGCGTTTATGGCGGCAATCCCTGCCACAACTCAGTGTCTGACCATGCTGGACCGGACAAAGGAGCCGGGAAGCGTTGGAGATCCCCTTTATACAGATGTATGTACCGCATTTATGGAAAAAGGAGAGGCCCCTGTTCTCCTTGGCGGACGGTACGGGTTAAGTTCCAAGGAATTTAATCCCTCAATGATTAAGGCTGTGTTTGACAATATGAAGTCACTGGGACCCAAAAACCATTTTACAGTGGGCATTAACGATGATGTCAGCCATACTTCCCTTGATGTGGAAAAAGGATTTGTGGCCAAGCCAAAGGGAACGGTGAGTGCAAAATACTGGGGACTCGGGGCAGATGGTACCGTAGGCGCCAACCAGAGTGCCATTGCCATCATCGGTGACAACACGGAAAAATACGTCCAGGGGTATTTTGCCTATGATTCAAAAAAATCAGGGGGGCTTACCATTTCCCATCTGAGATTCGGCGATGTGCCCATAAAATCCACTTATGGGATTGACAATCCTGATTTTGTTGCCTGTCATAAGGCAAATTATGTTGAACTTTACGATGTACTTGACGGGATAAAGGAAGGGGGAACCTTTCTTCTGAACTGTCCATGGTCTGTGGAAGAAATGGAGAAACAAATTCCCGGTGATGTGAGAAAAACCATATGCGATAAAAAAATAAAATTCTATACCATTGATGCAGACAAAATTGCCGGTGAAGTGGGCCTGAGCGGAAGAATCAACATGATTATGCAGACCTGTTTTTTCAGGCTTGCCAATGTGCTTGAGCTTGAAGAGGCCATCACACTTTTAAAAGCGGATATAAAGAAGAAGTTCGGCAAAAAGGGCGTCAAAATTGTACAGATGAACATTGATGCTGTGGATAAAACCCTTGATAATCTGGTGGCGGATGAAGTGCCTGAATCCTGGAAAGATGCTGTTGGCGGATTAAAGGAATTTGAAAAAGCCGATGAATTTGTAGACAATTTTATCAGACCCATATTGTCCCAGAAAGGCGATGACCTGCCGGTAAGTGCGTTTACACCGGACGGAATTTTCCCCAATGCCACGTCCAGATATGAAAAAAGAGGGGTGGCTATTAATGTGCCGGAGTGGATCAGCGAACATTGTACCCAGTGCAACCAGTGTTCATATGTGTGTCCCCATGCTGCCATTATTCCCGTATTTGCAACTGATGAGGAATTAAAAGGGGCGCCGGCGACCTTTGAAATCGTTGAGGGAAAAGGCAAGGCATTTAAGGATTATAAGTTCCGGATTCAGGTGAATACCCTGGACTGCCAGGGCTGCGGCAGCTGTGTGGAGGTGTGTCCGGCAAAAACAAAGGCCCTTGTCATGAAACCCGAGGTTTCCCAGGCTGAAACTCAGGTTGAAAATCATAAATTTTCCCTTACCATTCCGTTTAAACAAGGACTGGCAAAACGGGAGACCGTCAAGGGAAGCCAGCTGTGCAAGCCCATGCTTGAGTTTTCGGGTGCCTGCGCCGGATGTGGTGAAACCCCCTACGTAAAAGTACTGACCCAGCTTTTTGGAGAACGAATGACCATTGCCAATGCCACAGGTTGCACTTCCATATGGGGCGGATCTGCACCAACCACCCCCTATTGTAAAAACAGTGAGGGGTGTGGACCTGCATGGGCCAGTTCTCTGTTTGAAGATGCAGCAGAATTTGGATACGGAATGATGCTGGCCTTTAATAACAGAAGGGAGATCCTGGCCGGTGATATGCAGAAAGCCATTGAAATGGATATTCCCCAGGAGACAAAAGATGTCATGCAGGAATGGCTGGCTGGAATGAATGATGCAGAGCAGTCAAAAATTTCAGGCCACAAACTTGAAAATCTTTTAAAAGATAACAGAGATAAAGAGCTTCTGGATAAAATATACCAGGACAGGAATATTTTTGTGAAAAAGTCCAACTGGGTATTTGGTGGAGACGGCTGGGCCTATGACATAGGCTACGGTGGCATTGACCATGTCCTTGCATCAGGAGATGATATCAATATTTTTGTTCTGGATACAGAGGTGTATTCAAATACCGGTGGACAGTCTTCAAAGGCAACCCCCACAGGTGCCATTGCCAAGTATGCGGCTTCAGGAAAAAAGGTCGCAAAAAAGGATCTTGGAAAAATGGCCATGATTTACGGGTATGTGTATGTGGCATCCATAGCCATGGGGGCAAGTAAGCAGCAGACCCTGAAAGCCTTCGTGGAAGCTGAAAAATATCCCGGACCGTCCCTGATTATTGCCTATGCGCCCTGTATCAACCAGGGAATCAAAAAAGGAATGGGTAAAAGCCAGCTTGAGGAAAAATTGGCTGTAGAAACAGGGTACTGGCCTCTGTACCGGTTCAACCCGGCCCTTAGAGAAGAAGGTAAGAATCCGTTTATCCTGGATTCCGGGGAACCCGACGGCAACCTGCAGGAGTTCCTCAGCGGCGAAGTCAGATTTGCAGCCCTGGAAAAGAGTTTTCCTGAGGAGTCAAAACGGTTACGGGCAAAGATAGAAGAAGAAATTAACGAAAGATACAACAGTCTTAAAAAACTGGCAGAGTCAGAATAGGCGCTGATTCTGAATAACAGGCGTGGCCGGCCCATGATCATCGGACCGGCCATAACAACTATTGCCCCCCCCATGGTTGCTCTGTTTTTTTTTTCTGATACTCGATCATCAAGTTTTTTGAATACCGCCGCCCCCAGCGGTTGCCTGGTGATATTTTCAAGCGAACCTGGAAAATCACAATATCTCATACGGCTAAACAGGGAATAAATGAATCACAGCAGGCAAGGCAGGCATCCACCACATCTTTGTCATATTTGATTTTTTTGTTTTTTCTGATTTCATTCATGGCCTCTTCAGTTCCCAGTGACGGCCGGTAGGGACGATGGGAAGACATGGCTTCCACAACGTCAGCAACAGCGATAACACGGGCTTCAGGAAGGATCATTTCCCCTTTTAGGCCGCAGGGATACCCTGATCCGTCCATGCGCTCATGGTGCTGGCGGACAATTTCCGCGACAGGTTCTTCAAAGGGAATGGGTTTAAGTATTTCGTATCCTTTTTCAGCATGGGTTTTGATTACTTCAAATTCCAGATACGACAGTTTGCCTGGTTTGGTTAAAAATTCAAGGGGCACATATACTTTTCCAATGTCGTGGACAGAGGAAGCAATATATACGGTTTCCAGGGCTTTTTCGGAAAACTTAAGTTTTAGTGCTATTTTTTCAGCAATATTTGCCACCCGCTGCTGATGTCCGGCAGTGTAGGGGTCTCTGGTTTCAACCACCTCGGCTATGGAATGGATGGTGCCGGAAAACATTTTTCTAAGACGGTTTTCCGATTGTTTCACCCTGGATATATCTTTAAAGGATTCAATCATTCCAATGATTTCACCGGAAATTGAACGAAACGGGGTGGCTGTTAAAAACATGGGAAATACCTTGCTTTTATGATTTCTCTTTATCACTTCAATTTCTATAATCCTTCCCTGTTCCGTAACCTCACGGAATGGACATTCTTCAGTGTTTCACAGTTCACTTTGCAGCAGTTTTCTGCAGGAACGGCCAATAACATGTTTTTTTGTAAGTCCGAGAAAATCCAGATAGGCGTTATTGATATTTCTTATTCTGCGGTCTAAATCGAGAATGGCAAGGAGATCATTGGATGCATTAAATACCTGAGCAAGTTCCAGTGTGTCTGATATGTCCATGTTTATACCTCTCTGTGTTTTTACTACTCGATTATCAAATTTTTTACCTGGTCATAACTTCGGCCAAATCGGCTGGTTTGTTGATCAACGGGGTGATCAACGGGGTCGGGTTTCGGTTATTACGCTTTTGACAGAGGACTCTGTTTAAAGGCAAATTTAAATAAAAGCGCAATAACCGAAGCCTGACCCCACCCCACGTGAGCAGCGTACTCACGACGAAGATAGAAATTCGAACGAATAATGACAGTCATTAGCCGTCAGTAACCAGCAGACAAAATTTGTAATTTTTTACTGGAAGCTGATAACTGAATACTGACGGCTGATGGCCGTCATATAAAAAACTATAGCGCAGATAAGTGGCACTCTGCAATCAAAAACCGGAATTCTTTTTGGGTTTAAATTGGTGAATATCTCTTTACAATGAATTATCCTGATGGTATTTTATTGTATTAATTATAAATTAATTGCCTGTCCAATATGCAGTGTTAATCATTTTACAATGCACGATCAGGAGTTTTAACAATGGAATATATTGAAATTCGATTTGGAGAAGATTTTGATTCTCTGTCAAAGGGTAAAAAACCCCTTGAGGAGATGTTTCAATCAATCAACCCCATGTTCTGCCTTTCCCAGCGTATCTGGAAACCACAGATGGATATTTTTGAAACCCGGACCTATATTATTATTCAGGCTGAAATAGCCGGAGTTGAAAAGGACGATATTGCAATCGAGGTGACCAGTAAAGCGGTAAAGGTGTCCGGCGTCAGGGGCAGGACACCCCCTGAAGGAGATACAACCTACCGGCTTGCAGAAATTCAGTTCGGCAGGTTTGAAAGGGTGCTTTATCTGCCTTCTCTGATAGATACGGAAAAGGTATCAGCTTCGTTTTCCAATGGATTTCTTGAGATTAAACTTGCAAAACTGGTTCTGGACCGTTCACAGAAAATTAAACTCTCTTATAGATGATAAAACCAATAAAATAGGTATTGCCCATGAATGAATTTAATTCCTCGGTAAGTGTAAGTCCTGATCATATTCCGGAAATTCTTCCAATACTTCCTATTGTTGATACAAATCTTTTTCCAAAAATGGTTCTGCCCCTTGTCCTTATGCAGAAGGAAGCCATAAAGCTGATTGATGAAACCATGGCAGGCAACAGGCTTTTGGGGCTTCTTCTGTCAAAAAAATCTGAAACCGGTTCAAGACATTCTTCAAAGGATCTTTTCCGAATCGGCAGTGTCGCCATGATCCTTAAAATGTCCAAAATGGAGGAAGACAAGGCCCAGCTGCTGATACAGGGGCTGAACAGGTTCAGAGTGGATAAATACGTTGACGGCAAGTCCTATCTTCAGGCCAGAATATCCATACTCAAGGCCAAGAGTTATGAAAGGGACAAGGAAAATCTGGCCCTTATGTCCAATATCGTGGATCAGTATGAAAAAATAGTCAACCTTTCACCGGGTCTGCCCCCGGAAATCGTGTCCATGGTAAAATCTATTCAGGAACCCAATGTGCTGGCTGACATGGTCGCATCAACCATTAATGCGCCGATTATTGAAAAACAGAAGGTACTTGAACTGCTTGACGTTAAAAAACGCCTGAAAAAAGTGACCCGTCTGGTGAATGATCAGCTTGAAATACTTGAGATGGGGTCGAAAATTCAGACTCAGGTCAAAGAGGATATGGACAAGCGCCAGCGGGAATATTATCTTCGCCAGCAGCTCAAGGCCATAAAGGATGAACTTGGAGAAAACGATGACGAAAGCGTTGAGATTGAAGAATACCGCTCCAAGATAAAATCCAAAGGACTTCCTGAAGAGGCAGCCAAAGAGGCTGAAAGAGAACTGGAAAGGCTTGCCAAAATGCATCCTTCCTCTTCTGAATATGTGGTTGCCTCAACCTATCTGGACTGGCTGACATCACTGCCGTGGAATAAAAAATCAAAGGACAAACTGGATATATCAGCAGCCAGAAAAATATTGAACCAGGATCATTTTGGTCTGGAAAAACCCAAGAAAAGGATTCTTGAATATCTGGCCGTCAGAAAATTAAAAAAAGATTCAAAAGGGCCGATTCTGTGTTTTGCAGGTCCTCCCGGTACGGGAAAAACCTCCCTTGGCCAGTCCATAGCAAGGGCACTGGGAAGAAAATTTGTCAGAATTGCCCTGGGAGGGATCAGGGATGAGGCTGAGATAAGAGGTCATAGAAGAACTTATGTGGGTGCCCTTCCGGGACGGATTATTCAGAGCATCAGAAAGGCAGGTACCAACAACCCGGTTTTTATGCTGGATGAAATTGACAAGGTGGATTCATCCTATCACGGCGATCCGTCTTCAGCCCTTCTTGAGGTGCTGGACCCTGAGCAGAATTTTTCATTTACCGATCATTATCTTGATGTTTCCTTTGATTTGACCGATGTTATTTTTCTGACCACAGCCAATGTGCTTCATACGATTCCGGCTCCCCTGAGGGACCGGATGGAGGTTCTGGAGTTGTCCGGCTATACTGAGGATGAAAAATTAAAAATAGCCACCAAATATCTCATTCCCCGCCAGCGCAAGGCAAACGGCCTGAGTAAATCCAATATCACCATTACAAAAGGGGCCATTAAAGAGATTATTTCCGGCTATACCAGGGAGTCCGGCCTGAGAAATCTTGAAAGGGAGATCGGGTCTGTGTGCAGGGGGGTTGCCAGTGAAATTGCCGAGGAAAAAGCCACCTATATTTCCGCGGGAAAAAAGGATGTGTATAAATACCTGGGTGTTGTGCGCAATATGCCGGATAACGGGGGAAACATCACAACACCCGGCGTTGCTGTAGGACTGGCATGGACCCCCACAGGAGGTGATATTCTCTTTGTGGAAGCCCTTGCCATGAAAGGAAAAAAAGGGCTTGTGCTCACAGGACAGCTTGGTGATGTCATGAAGGAGTCTGCCACAACCGCCTTAAGTTATATACGTTCCAATGCTGCCGAATTGAATATTGATGAAGATTTTTTTAATGACCATGATATTCATGTCCATGTGCCTGCCGGTGCCATCCCCAAGGACGGGCCTTCTGCCGGTGTCACCATGCTGACCGCCATTACTTCCCTGGTTACGCAGAAAAAAATTAAAAACCGCCTGGCCATGACAGGAGAGATAACCCTCAGGGGAGAGGTGCTTCCTGTGGGCGGAATAAAGGAAAAGGTCATTGCCGCGCACCGGGCAGGTATAAAATCCCTTGTTCTTCCCAAGTGGAATGAAAAGGATATGGAGGATATCCCTGAAAATGTCAGAGATAATATGGATTTTTATTTTACAGATAAAATGCAGCTGGTATTGAAAAAAGCCCTTGAATTAAATTAAAACTTGATTCCTCGATGATCAAGTTTTTATATTTGACCCCTCACAGGTAGATGTTAACATTAAAAAATTTGATCATCGAGTGATCAACAAGAAAAAGCAGGGAATATCTGTTTGAAATTTAAATTTTTATTTATTTATTTTGTATTTTTGTTTATATGCAGCTGTGCCGGATCAGTGCCCCCAAAAGAGTCCGGTAGGATCAGTCATCCATCTATTCCGGAGCGTACGAAAAAATATAAGGTCAATGGAAAATATTATCAGCCCCTGGCAAGTTCCAGAGGGTTTACCGAAGAAGGTATTGCCTCCTGGTACGGGAAAAAATTTCATGGAAGAAAAACAGCCAGCGGTGAAGTCTACAATATGTATGCCATGACAGGGGCCCACAAAACCCTGCCTCTGGGTACCTATGTCAGGGTTTATAACCTTGCCAATAAAAAGCAGGCAGTTTTAGAAATCAATGACAGGGGTCCCTTTGTCCGGGGAAGAATCATCGATTTATCGTATAAGGCGGCTAAAAAACTCGGTGTTGCCGGGCCTGGCACAGCACCGGTAAAAATATACGCCCTTGGCCGGCCGGTCAGGGAAAGTGATGCTTCCAGAAAGGTAAGATTCAGACATGTGGATTACTGGACTGGGAATTTCACCGTGCAGGTCGGCGCCTTCAAGGTCAGGCAGAATGCATTAAATTTGAATGCAAAACTGATGAAACGCTATGGAAACAGCGCCCATATCACAACCCACACGGATTACAGGGGAACCTTTTACCGGGTACGGGTGGGACAGTATACCAGTCTTGAAAAGGCAGAAAATTTCAGAGACCGGCTTCTGACGTCAGGGGCATCCAATGCCTTTGTTGTTGCTGAATAGGAATATGGACGGGGCTCACAGGTTTCAGAGGGTGAAGCGTTTGTTTTGAGAGGAATAAAAAATTCTGGTTTAAATAAAAATGGTAAACACGATTTTTCTTGACCGGGACGGTGTTATCAATGTTGATTCTCCCGATTATATAAAAAACCCTTTTGAATTTCACTTTATTCCCGGAAGTGCCGAAGCTCTGGCAGCGCTTTCCTGCAGGGGATTTGATCTGATTATTATTTCCAATCAGTCTGTTATCGGCCGGAAAATGGCCAGCCTGGAAGATATCCAGGCTGTGTTTGAAAAATTAAAAAAAGGGGTAAATGCCCTGAATGGACATATCCGGGATATCTTTTACTGCCCCCATAAACCTGAAGACCATTGTAACTGCCGCAAACCAAAGCCTGGGCTGATTTTTCAGGCAATTGAAAAGTATGGTATTGATCCGGCATTGTCCTGCATGATAGGCGACAGCGCCAAAGATATTGAATGCGGACGCAATGCAGGATGCGGCTTTTCCCTTCTGGTAAAGACAGGCAACGGAGAAAAGGCCGCCCTGGAACTTGAAGAAAAAAAAATAATACCGGATTATACAGGAAACGATCTCATGGCCTGTGCCCGATGGATCTGCAACAACTTTAAATCAACCCATCCTGTTTTATGATTACCATTCAGGGAACACTTCAGCACATTACCTTTCAAAATGATACCAATCACTATACCATTGCAAAGCTTAAATTAAGCAGTGTTAAAGAGCCTGTCAGTGTTGTGGGCTATATGCCGGGAACCGTCGAGGGCGAAAACCTGAAACTGTCCGGTAAATGGGTGACCCATCCGAAATACGGGGAGCAGTTTAAAATTGAAACCTATGAAGTCACTTTGCCGGCAACGGTTTCAGGTATTAAAAAATATCTCGGCTCAGGCATTGTCAAGGGCATTGGCAAATCCATGGCAACGCGCATTGTGGACCGGTTCAGGGAAAATGCCCTGGATATTATAGAAAACGAGCCCCACAGGCTTGAAGAAATAGAGGGCATTGGTAAGAAAAAGGCAAAACGGGTGGCAAAGGCATGGGGAAAACACCATGCTGTAAGAAAAATCATGAAATTTCTCCAGAACAACGGCATCAGCCCCTCCCATGCGTCTGCCATTCTGCAGTTTTACGGTACCGACTCTATCCAGGTTTTAACCACCCGGCCCTATTCTGTATCAAAAGACATCCCGGAAGCCGGGTTTGCAGTGGCTGATACCATTGCCATGAATCAGGGGGTAAACAAAGATGATCCCGAGAGAATAAAGGCCGCCCTTGTTTATATGCTTCTCCAGTCTGAAAAACAGGGCCATGTGTTTATGGAGAAAAATATCCTTGTAAACCAGTGCAGGGATCTGACCCTGTCAGAAATTGACTTGATTGAACAAAGTCTTGACACCCTGGCTCAGGAAAGGGAAATCGTGGTGGAAAAGGGGGTTGAATCAGAATCAGAACCCGTGTATATAAGACGTCTGTACCGGGCGGAAAAGGGGATTGCAGAAAAAATAAAAGCCATGATGTCCATTGCAGTATCCGAATATACCATTGACCAGACATCCATCAGCGGAGAGATTTTTCAGCGCCTGGGGATTCATCTTTCCCGTGAGCAGCTGGATATTGTTCAGCAGGTCCTTTCCCACCGGGTCGTGATCATCACCGGCGGTCCGGGTACAGGTAAAACCACATTGATAAAAGCGGTTTATGCTGTGTTTCAGCGGTTGAAGCATAAAATTGTGCTCAGTGCACCCACAGGCAGGGCGGCCCGGCGCCTGTCGGAAGTCACCGGGAAAAAGGCATTTACCCTGCACAAGCTGCTGCTGTATGAGCTGGAAAATCAGTGCTTTGGCAGAAACAGCAGCAATCCGCTGGATCTGGATGTGCTGGTGGTGGATGAGGCCTCCATGGTGGATACCATGCTGATGTACAGCCTGGTTCAGGCGGTTCCTGTGAATTGTGTTCTTATTATTGTCGGGGATGTTTTTCAGCTTCCCTCTGTGGGTCCGGGCAATGTGCTTTCAGATATGATTCATTCCGGGGCGGTTAAAACCTTTGCACTGACCAGGATATTCAGACAGGCCGAGGAAAGTCCCATCGTCATGAATGCCCATTGTATCAGAAAGGGTGAAATGCCTGTGTTTAAGCAGGAACATCAAAAAGAAAAATTGTCTGAATTTTATTTCATAGAAAATAATTCACCGGAACGGGTGGTGGATACCATTGTCAAACTGGTGGATACCCGTATAAAGAATGCTTTTCCCCATATCAGTGAAGTTCAGGTGTTAACCCCCATGCACAAGGGGGATACCGGTACAATCAATCTGAACCAGAGACTTCAGGCGGTTTTGAATCCGGGAAAAGGCGGAATCAAATCCGGGGGATTCACTTTTAAAACCGGCGATAAGGTCATGCATTTAAAAAATAACTATGAAAAAGAGGTGTTTAACGGAGATATTGGTATTGTCAATGATGTGATAAAATCAGAATCCAGGATTGAAGTGGATTATGACGGCAGGATTGTGGAATATGATATCCTTGAGCTGGACGAATTAACCCTTGCCTATGCCGTCACCGTTCACAAGTCCCAGGGTTCTGAATATGATGCCGTTATTATTGCCCTGACCACCATGCATTTTCCCCTTTTACAGCGCAAACTCCTCTATACAGGCATGACCCGGGGCAGAAATCTGGTTATCATTGTCGGATCGACCAGGGCGCTGGAAATTGCCCTGAACAACAATAAAACAGATTTCCGCCTGTCCGGTCTGAAATACCGCTTTTAAAAAACACCGTCAGCGCAGCAGGGGGTCAACAGGACCCGTTGTTTTTAAATTTAAAGGATTCGTTGAATATTTCAAGCAGTTTCACATTCTGTTTGGCCATCATCACACAATTTCCACTTATGGCGTAGAACAGAATACTGAGTCGTGTTTTGGAGGAATCGTCCCTGATGCGCTTGATCTGGTTTTCGTTGAATCTGTCCACCAGTTCCCTGAGGTAAATGAATTTTCCCTCTGCCTTTTGACAGTCCACTATTTTTTTGTTTTTAAAGGCAGTTTCCACAAGAAAAATAATATTGAGAAAGATGGTTTTTATTTCTTTGAGTTCCTGGATCTGGATATCAAGAAGGCCTTTGTGCCGGTTGCTGACATGCATGCTGGACCGGATAATGGTATCCCTGAACCCGTCAGAAATTTTCTGGAGCCGCCTGATAATCTGATAGTAGTTGTACGATGCTTTTTCATCTTCCTTTGACAGCAGCCTGAGTACTTTAAAAATATTGGCCACAATGATATTGGTGCATTTCTGAATATGGGCGGTGTGCATCCGCTGGTTGCGCAGGACATAGAGGTCTCCCTGGAACAGGGCGTCAAAGGCGATGTCAAAGGATTCACGGATGTTTTTAAGGAGATAGGCCAGGTGATCAAAGGTTTCAGATATTGATTCTTCTGAATTTTCCACAATGTGCAGGTTGTAGATTTTAATATCCTCTTTGTTTTTTTCCTGTTTTCTGTGGGTACGGTGGTTTTTCCAGACCATGAATCCCGTGAAAACAGCCAGGGCAAAAAAGCCTGTCAATTCAAATGATGCCAGTACATAGGCAAATATAAAGGAAACAACAAAGGCAATAAAGGCAGTCATGAACCAGCCGCCGATCACGGTGAGCACACCGGTGACTCTGTAGACAGCGCTTTCCCGGCCCCAGGCCTGATCGGAAAAACTGCTGCCCATGGCCACCATAAAAGTGACATAGGTGGTTGACAGGGGCAGTTTCAATGAGGTGGCAAAGGATACCACAGCACTGGCCACCATCAGATTCACCGAGGCCCTGACCAGGTCAAAGGCGGGTTTTTCTTTTTGTGACTTTTTAGTTGTTTCTGTAAACGGGGTCAGCCGTTTTGATATCTCTTTTTTTATGGATTCCGGGGTAATGCTTTTTATCGTACTGAACATAGAATCAAATAAATTGACAATTTTCCTTGAAATCCAGATGGATTCAAATTTTTCTGTGCCTTCATCCTGCTGCCCCAGTCTGATTTCTGTTTCTGTCACGGTTCTGGCCTTTTTTGATATCCACAGGGTGATAACCATGATCAGACCCGCCAGGAGCAGCATCCAGGTTTTGGATTTCACCTGCTGGTTTAAGGCTTCCATGGAGGCGGTCAGGGGATCCGGCATGGCCAGGGCATTTTGAAAAGCACTTAATCCAGCAAGGGGAACCCCGATAAAATTTACCAGATCATTGGCGGCAAAGGCCATGGCCAAGGCAAATGTGCCGACAAGCACAATAATTTTAAATATATTGATTTTGAAAAATGAGATCAAAATCTGCAGCAGAATCGCAGAAACAATAAAAATAGCAGCCATGATAACAAAAGAGTTGGTTTTTATCAGGAGCACGGTCTGGTCATCCATGAAAGTGGCTCCCTTGGCGCCCTTGATCAGGATAAAAAAGGTGATCACTGTCATGGCCACGCCCCCCCAGAGGGCCCCGTAGCGTTTCAGCCTGTCCTTATAGTCAAAGGTGAATATAATCCGGGTTAAAAACTGGGTTAAGGCACCGGAAAAAAAGGCAATGACAATGGACATCAGAATGCCGCCTGCAATGGCCATGGCCTTGGCTGTATTGATATAGTCCCACAGAGCCCTGGACGTGTCCGGTGTTGAAAGAATCTTGATCATGGATAATGCCACGGCAGCACCGAGCAGTTCAAACACAATGGATACCGTGGTTGATGTGGGCAGACCATGGGTATTGAAAAGATCCAGTAAAAGAATGTCCGTGATCATCACTGCCAGAAAAAGGATTAAGAGTTCAGGCATGGTAAAAAACTGGGGGTGGAAAATCCCTTTTCTGGCCACTTCCATCATGCTACCGGAAAAGGTGACACCTGACAGGATACCTACGCTGGCAATGGTCATGACAATAAAAAAGGGGGCTGCCTTTGAACCGATGGAGGAATTTAAAAAGTTTACAGCATCATTTGTAACACCGACGATAAGGTCAAAAACAGCAACAAGCATCAACAGTCCAACAACAATATAGCAGATCTCAAGACCCATAAGGTATCCTTTTTTTACTGGTTCAGACGATTACCCTGCAATTTCCGGCCTGCAGGCAGACCCTGACACCGGCTTTAAATACGTGACAGACGGGTAATATTCAATGATCAAGTTTTTATATCTGACCCCTTACACTCGATCATCAAGTTTTTTGAATGCCGCTGGGGGCTCTTAATCGGTCCTTTCATAAAAACTTGATAACCGAGTTACAGGTCAATATAGAAAATTTGACAATCGGTTAATAATGTTTGAAAATGTATAGTCATAACAATATTTTTTGTCAATAAGGGATCTGGAAGAAAATAATATACGTATGAAAAAACAGGTTAAAAAATGTAAACATATTTGTCATCCTGAATATCGTTTTTCTTCCAGAGCGTGACAGGCGGCAAAACTGCCGTAGGATGGGGGTTTGCTTTTGTTTTCATAATATATACCCAAAGAGCAGAATGAGCTTAGAAATACAAAATCAGGTAAAAAGGGTCAAGTTCTTTTAGCAGTGTCAGTTCTGTGTTTTTTTGTTCAATTCAGGGTTCTGTGTTTTTTTTGTTAAAAATTGAAAAAAAATATTGACTGAAAATCTTTCAAATGTAATGAATGGATATTCATTTTGATAGAAGGGGTGGTGTCTGGCAGGTTCACAATGCTTTTTTAAACTGTTTTTTATGGGAATGGTTTATATTTATATTATTTTTAAAGCGTTATAATTTTCTTGGGCAAAAGGTTTCAATCCGGGCAGGTCTGTATAATGGCTGCCCTGACCAATAAAAGTAAAATGAAGAAGAATTCATTATTTTTTTTTATGTTTTAAAATTATCAATTCAGGAGAGGACGCAGCATATGGCACAATTTATTTCTGATCGAAGGGACATTGATTTTGTTCTGCATGAGCAGCTCGAGGCAGATTCTCTGGCTGACAAAAGCGAAGATTTTGCAGAGTTCAATAAAAAAACCATAGATCTTATTATTTCCGAGGCAAGAAATCTGGCGGTAAAAGAGATTCTTCCCACCCAGAAGGAGGGGGATGAGCAGGGATGCTCCCTTGAAAACGGCGTGGTAACCACCCCTGAATCCTTTAAACGTCTTTATGAACTGTTCAATGAGGGAGAGTGGCTGGCCATGACGGAAAACCCGGAATGGGGCGGCCAGGGAATGCCCAGAACCGTTGCTTCCGGCGCCATGGAGTATTTTAACGGTGCCAATTATCCCTTTATGATGTACCCGGGGTTGACCCACGGGGCTGGTAAGCTTGTGGATGAATTCGGCACAGACAAACAGAAAAAACTGTTTCTCAAAAACATGTTTTCAGGCAAATGGGCCGGCACCATGCTTTTGACAGAACCCGGCGCCGGCAGTGACGTAGGCGCATTGACCACGTCTGCAAAAAAGAATGACGACGGCACCTACTCCATTACAGGGGAGAAGATATTTATCTCCGGCGGGGAGCATGACCTTACCGAAAATATTATTCATCCTGTTCTGGCCCGTATAGAGGGGGCTCCGGAAGGCACTAAAGGTATTTCCCTGTTTCTGGTTCCCAAGTACCGGGTGAATGATGACGGGTCCCTGGGTGAATTCAATGATGTGGTATGCACAGGGATAGAACATAAGCTGGGCATCCACGGCAACAGCACCTGTTCCCTTGCCCTGGGCAGCAACGGCAACTGCATCGGTACCCTGCTGGGCGAAGAGAACAAGGGCATGAAGGCCATGTTTGTCATGATGAATGAAGCCCGGCTTCTTGTGGGGTTCCAGGGGTTTGCCTGTGCCACGGCATCCTATATGTATGCGGTGAATTATGCCAAACAGCGGATTCAGGGTAAGAATCTTCTGGAAATGATGAATCCCGATGCCAAATCTGTTCCCATCATCAAACATCCTGATGTCCGCCGTCAGCTGATGAAGATGAAGGTTTTTGTTGAGGGTATGAGAAGTCTGCTTTACTATGTGAACTATTGTGCAGATATGGCGGCTGTGGGTGAAACAGAGGATGAAAAACAGAAGTTTCAGGGTCTTGTGGAAGTCCTGACCCCTGTTGCCAAGGGGTATGTGACAGACCGTGCCTTTGACATCTGCAGCCAGGGCATGCAGGTATACGGGGGCTACGGGTTCATTGAAGAGTATCCCATGGCACAATTGCTCCGTGACTGCAGAATTACCATGATTTATGAAGGAACCAATGGTATCCAGGCCATGGATCTTCTGGGCAGAAAACTCGGCATGAACAAGGGAAAACCAGTGATGGATCTTTTCGGCGAGATGCAGAAAACCATAGCCGCAGCAAAAGCAGCCCCGGGACTTGAAACCTATGCAGAAAGTTTTGAAAAGGCCCTGAACCGCTTAGGGGAGGTTGCCCTGGACATCGGCCAGGCCGCCATGTCCGAAAAAGTACTGAACGCCTTTGCCAATGCCCATCCCTTTCAGGATGCCACAGGCGATGTTGTCATGGCATGGATGCTGCTCTGGAGAGCCTCAATTGCAGCACAAAAACTTGAAAAGGCAAAGAAAAAAGACAAACCCTTTTACGACGGGCAGATCAAATCCCTGCAGTTTTTTGTGGAAACCCAGCTGCCCATTACCATGGGTAACCTCAACGCCCTGAAGAATCTGGGGGGTGCGGCAATTGATATTGATGATGCCTCTTTTGCAGGGTAAAGCTTTTCCCGGATAGATTTCTGTCTGGAACATGAATGATTCGGGAATTTTTTATCTGCCGGGAGTGAAGTTTTTACTGTCATATCCGGATAACCGCTTTGGCTCATGTTGCGTTTGGAATGCCTGATCCGCTAAACGCAATATGAGCCAATAAAAAACAGGATTTGAGTTTTTCCCCTTTTTTTCAGCTATGCCTGCTATGCTGCTTCAGCAGTAATTGACTTTAATAATTTTTCCTGTATCTCATCTGAGAATTCTACAATAAGAAATCTATCTGACGGATAAATATAATCTTCACCGGATTCATCAATTACACGAAGACAACCAGCCTTCAATGCTTTCTCATCTGGGACAATACGGTAAATTTTCCTGTTTTCCAGGTCATCATTTCCTTTACTTGTTATACAAATAGCAAATTGCAATTTCCATTACTCCAAAATATGTTTAATTTTCATTTTTCGACGTCCAACACCATGTGCTTCGTACCAGTGTATTTCCGCTTTATGATTTTTTTCATTTGGAAATCGAACATAGGCAATACCTTTGAGCTTTTTCCAACGATATCTTCCGAACTGTTTTTTTAATTTATCTCGTTCTCGAATTGATAAATTTACAGCAATAATTTCAACCGATGATATTTCGCTGATGAACTCAAAACCATATATTTGCCCATTGTTCATTCATTCATTTACTCATATATTAAAAGAATCCGATCCAGATTATCTGATTTATTAAATAAAATTAGCACATCTGTTAATGATATTCAAGACAGGGCAGCACAAAATCATAAACCGGCCTTTACCGTGATCCCCTGAGAGGGATACAAGAGCCTCATTGAAAACCTGGTTGAACCGGATCACAGGCTTTATTGTGAGGAAAACGGGGTCAGGCTTCGGTTATTGCGCTTTTGTTTAAATTTGCCTTTAAACAGAGTCCTTTGTCAAAAGCGTAATAACCGAAGCCCGACCCCGTTGATCACCCCGTTGATCAAGTTGATCAACAAACCAGCCGATTTGGCCGAAATTATGACCAATCCCAAAAACTTGATCATCGAGTTTTATTGATTTTGAATTATAATATATTATATTATTTACTATGAGAGCGATTAAATGGCATAACAAAGCACGTAAACAGATAAAAAAAATTCCAACTCAATATCAAAGAAGTGTTTATAAGCACGTTGGCATGTTGGAATTTTTCCCGGGCTTTAAAGATTTCGACAAAAACCTCGACATTATTGCATTGACAAACCACAAATATGATTATCGAATGCGGGTGGGTCGATATCGGGTTTTTTTCAACGATGCTGAACAAATCCAAATCATAGAAATCAGAGAGGTGAAAAAAAGAAATGGCCGAACTTACTAAGCCCCAAATTATCCAGCAAAATGGAGAGCCAGCCTTTGCCGTGATCCCCTGGGAGGAATACCAGAGCCTCATTGAAAATCTGGCTGAACCGGATGTATGGTTCCCCCATGAAGTTGTAGGTGCCAACATACGAGGGGACAGTCTTATCAAAGCCTGGAGAGAGTATCGAGGCATGACCCAGGAAGAATTGGCCCTCAAGGCCGGAATCAAACAACCTGCATTGGCCCGCCTGGAAAAACCGGATGCGAATCCCAGAACCATAACCTTGAAAAAACTGGCAGCTGCGATGGATCTTGATATTGAACAGCTTATTGAGTAATGTCCGCGGCTATTCTAATTTTTCATGAACCGGATCACCGGCTTTATTGGATTGTACCCGTAGCTGTAAAAATATCAAGGCCGCTATGGAAACCAGGGGTCAGGGAAACAGAAAAGGGCAGTGCCCGGGCAAGGGATTTGTCCGGCAGTACAATACCTGTTCTCCATCCGCTAAAATTGGTTTTCAGATAGGTTCCGATTTTAACAAACAGTGAATACACATCCCTTGGGTTTCCCATACGTTTTCCATAGGGCGGGTTCAGAACTACAACGCCCTTTTTCAGGGACAGGTCAGAGGCTTTGATGAAAAAAAAATTTTTTGTAAATACGTTTACAGTGTCGGCCATATTCAATTCAGCCAGTACGGCTTTAAGCTGATCTACATTTTTTTTATCCACATCCGATGCAAACACGGTTGTTTCCTTTGTATTTTTTATTTTTTTTCTGCCTGGTTTTTGATATAATCCCATTTTCCGCGGCTGAAACAGGGCCAGTCTTCAAAGGCAAATGTTCTGTAAAATCCAGGAGGGATATTGTTTTTTATCATGCTTCCTTCCAGGATAAAGGTGCCGGAACCGCACATGGGGTCAAAAAGGATGTCGTCTTTTGTGAATCCAGCTGCCTTTAACAGGGCAAAGGCAAGATTTTCTCTGATGGGCGCAGACCCCACCTCTTTTTTTATTCCTCTTTTATACAACAGGTCTCCGCTGGCATCCAGGGAGATGTCAAACTGATCGTTTTCTGCCCGGATAAATATGGTTGCGCTGCAGGGTTTTGGATCTCTGTTTTTTTTTCTGACCTGTCTGTACCGGCGGTGTTCAGGAAATGATTCTCTATGGCTGCCGAGGCTTTCAGGGCAATGGCCTTTTTGTGATAGAGCCTGGAGTGCCGGGTGGTCACTTCACAGTTTACATGGGCATTGCTTTTAAGGTATAGTTCCCATTCAATAGTTTTAAGTTTTTTTTCCAGGGTTCTGAAGTTTTCCGCCTTAAACGCGGCTATACGCATTTTAATCCGGGACGGGCTGCCAAGAAACAGGGATGCAGTATAGCAGTCATGGACAAACCCTTTAAATTCCACGCCGCCCGGAATCATGACAGCATCGTCCAAGTCGAGCTGTATCAGTTCTCTGTGACACAGCCGTTTCAGGCCCGGGGGGGGTGACGGCAAAAAAAATGTGCCGGCGTGCTGTAATCCGTCTTTTGATGCGTTTTTCCAGGGGTGTTTTTTTCATAACCCGCTTTTAGCCTATCCTGTCGGGATTGACAAGGCAATTCACCAGATTTGATATGTTTGGAGGAAAAAAATGAATAAAAAAGAGGAGCACCGGTTTTTTTTAAAGGACACATTAAGACAGTCCTTTAATTTCAGAGAAACAGATCAGAACAGAGGAATCCCTGCACCTGCAGTTCAGAAAGCCTGTCCATTGGACGCTGAGATCATTCCTCTGCCCGGCCGGACGCACTGGCCGGACAGTGTAAACGAAAAGCGCCTTTTGTCTGCCATGGCTGAAAGGCGCAGTATCAGGCGGTTCAAGGCAGATCCCCTGACCCTTGAAGAACTGGGATTTCTGCTCTGGGCCACCCAGGGCATTTCTGATCCCTCCGGAGAGAATCCCTCCTACCGGACCGTTCCTTCGGCAGGGGCCCGTCACAGTTTTGAAACCTATATATTCGTCATGAACGTTACAGATCTCAGGCCCGGTCTGTACCGGTTTCTGCCGGTGAACCATGCGCTGGTTTTTATTTCTGAAATCCCTGCAATAAGAGATGAACTGACAATGGGCTGCTTTGGCCAGCGGTATGCGGGCAGCGGTGCGGTTACCTTTGTGTGGACAACCCTCCCCTGCCGGATGGAATGGCGGTACGGGCTGTGCGCCCACCGGGTGATCCTTATGGATGCCGGTCATCTATGCCAGAACCTGTATCTGGCCTGCAGCGCCGTCAATGCGGGGACCTGCGCCATAGGGGCGTATGACCAGGAAAAAATGGATACCCTGATCGGCGTGGACGGCAATGAAGAGTTTACCATTTATCTGGCACCGGTGGGCAGGGTGTAAGAGGGAAAAAGTCTTATTTTCTTTGGTTCTCAATGTTCCTGACAGCCAACCGTTGGGGCGGCGCCCGGTTCTTCCATAAAAATTTGATAATCGAGTAAAAAGCGTCTGCAAGGGGCTTGAAAGGTGAAATTGGCGGGCAGTTTTGATTGAGTTTGACAGAATTTTTTGAATAAGGTAGTCTTTTCAATCAACCACAACAAAGCATGAAAACTGTTAGCTTTTAGCTGAGTACTGATGGCTGATGGCTTTCATATAACCCACATGATGCGCAGCATCACAACGAAAAATGAAACAGGAGAGTGCCGCCCCCAGCGGTTGCCTCTCAGGAACGAGAACGACGGAGGACTTTTTGCCCTGCCAGGCTAAAAATCAAAAACTGCGGCCACTGGTCCTCAAACTATTTGATTTTTTTAACGCC
>JAYEJJ010000082.1:0-4790 GCA_034660495.1 Thermodesulfobacteriota bacterium
CTTCCCCCTGTGTTGCTCCACCAACAAACGTTTCGTCAACTTCGACTGGCCACTCAGCACCGATTCCATCTCGCTCCGGCCGAACCATAGCAGCACGCAACTTGTGTAGCATCAGAAACGCAGTCTCATAGCGTTTTATGCCGAGTTGCCGTTGGAACTGAAGGGCGCTCATACCTGACGTCTGCGTTGTCACCAAATACGCAGCCCAAAACCAGATCGGCAGGGGCTGCCGGGTTCGGTGCATGACAGTGACAGCTGTAAGGCTAACCTAGTGCCCGCACTGACGACATTCCAGTACGCGTGGTCTGATTTTAAAACGCCACGGAACACCAACCTGACTACAGGATGGGCATTCAAAACCTTCTGGCCACCGGACACGCTCCAAGTGGCGAGCGCAGGCAGCTTCATCAGGGAAGAGATGCTGAAACTCCAACAGGGTTCGAGGGTAATCTGACATACGCCGGATTCTATCCCAAATCGCCTACCTGTGTCAACCGGATAGGCATAATATCATCAATATTAATACCCCTTTTACTGCATTTTTTCTTAAACCGGTCTCCCCTGAGATACTTGAAAAGTTCCTCGCCATCACTGAACTGGGGCATAAGATAAGGATTACCCAGATTGGTTACCTCAATATAACGGCACCCGGCAAAGATCAGCTCCTCAAGATAAAATTTTTTTGCTTCAGTGGAGATAAATTTTTCTTCGTGCTGAAACCCGTCTCTCACTGTGATATCACCGATTGTAACTTTTTTGGGAATTCTTGGAAAAATTTTCCACATATTGTATTCAGTCATATTGCTCCCTTTTTAGGTTTTCTTTTCAACTGTTTTAAAACCTGAAATTTCCAAAAACAGGATCTTCAATGGGTTTGAGCAGGCTTACCTCAAATGCCATGCCAAGCCAGTCCCTGATTTCAGAGAATTTCAAAACCCTGTCGGAAAGAATCCTTGCACCGCAGTAAAACGGGTGGGCCTCTCCATCGTACTTTTCTATCATCTTCTGCCTGAATGTTTCCTTTTCCTCTTCAGACATGGGATTTCCTTTTGCTTTTCTCTTGTTTTCTTCTATGGACAGAAGCACCCCGCCGGCACTTTTTCCGCTCATGACCGAGGTTCTTGCCCTCATGGTGGAAAAGAGAAAATGGGGTTTATAAGCCCTGCCGCACATACCATAATTTGCCGCGCCATTATCCGGACCGATAATCAATTGTATCTTGGGCACCTGGGCGCAGGATGCGGCCCTTACCATATTGGAGCCGTATTTTCCTATGCCTGAATGCTCAGACTCGGACCCCACCATATACCCCGGGGCATTCTGGATAAAGAGCAGGGGAATTTTTTCCTGGCTGCATCTGACCACCCATTCCGTTACCTTTTTGGCTGCTTCCTGGAATATGATCCCGACCTTGTTTGAGGCAACAACGCCCACAGGGATTCCCTTGATTCTTATTTTACCGGTAAGAGAGTTGTCCCCACGGCCGATGGCAAAATTCTTTTTGTATTCATTGAACACGCTGCCGTCGGCCAGGCATTTGATGATCTCTTTTGCATCAATCCCCTGGCTCGGCAGAACTGGCATATGATCGTAAATAGAGTCCAGCGGCACACTGGGGTCCTGCTCCTCGTACATATGCGTATTGATGGTCTGGGGCTTTTCCAGGGACAGGATCTGTCTCACCCGTGCCACCGCATCGGACTGATCCCGGCACAGATGATCTGCGCCTCCTGAAATTTCAGTATGCACCTTTGCCCCGCCAAGCGCTTCAGCTGAAATTGTTTCTCCAAGCGCCATTTTCACCAGAGGCGGTCCTCCGAGAAAAGAAAAGGACTGCTTGTCTATCATAATGGATTCACAGGCCATAAAAACAATATAAGCACCCCCGGCTGTGTTTCCCCCCGTACTCATGGTAATCTGTTTTAACCCCTTGGCCGACATCCTGGCCATATTGTAAAAAAGGGAGCCAAAGTGCTGATCATCTGGAAAAACATCAATCTGCATGGGCAGAAACGCCCCGCCTGAATCGGCAATATACACACAGTTCAATCCGCAATTGTCTGCAATGGCCTGGGCCCTCATGTGCTTTTTCAGGGTAATGGGAAAATAGGTTCCCGCTTTTACCCGTGAATCATTGCCAATGATCATGGTCCAGTTTCCGTGAATCTTCCCGATTCCGGTAACAATACCGCCGCAGGGCACATCCGGGATACCGGGATAATCCACACCAAAACCGGCCAGCATGGACAGTTCAAAAAAAGTGGTGCCCGGATCAATCAACTCATTAATCAATTCCCTGACGGGCCTTTTGTTTTTCTGGGCCAGTCTGTCCACTGCCTTTTGTCCACCCGGCCATGTTGCCTCATACTGGCGTTCGGCAAGCTTGAGTTCTTCATTTTCCCAGAATGATCTGTTTTCACTCATATCTATCTCCCTTTATAAACAGGCTTTCTCTTTTCCCTGAAAGCGTTAAGGCCCTCAACTCTGTCTTCTGTTGGTATGGTCACTCGATAGGCATTGGATTCAATGGCAAGACCTGTGGCAAGATCTGTTTCAATTCCCTGATTAATGGCATATTTTGCCATTTCAACCGCTATGGGCCCTGTTTCCTCTATCATACCGGCCATGGCCAGACAATGATCCATTAAAGCATCCGGCGGGCACACCTCATTTACCAGATTGATCTCTGCCGCTTTTACAGCATTCACCCGTTTTCCGGTAAAAATCAATTCTTTGGCCCGGGCCACACCAATGATCCTTGGCAGCCTCTGGGTTCCGCCGCCTCCCGGAATAATGGCAAGCCTTGCTTCGGTCAGCCCCATGGATGCAGTTTCAGATGCTATCCTTATGTCAGCGGCAAGGGCAAGTTCTGTCCCTCCCCCAAGGGCTATACCGTTAACAGCTGCTATAACAGGTTTGTTGAGATTCTGAACTGAGGTGAGAAGATTCCTGATGGTCAAGATGAATTTTTTTACCTCATCCTGGGAAAGGGTGGCTCTCTCCTTTAAATCAGCACCTGCACAAAACGCCTTTTCCCCTGCTCCTGTGATAATAACCGTTCTGATATCTGATTTGTACTGAAGTTCATCAATTCTGTCCCTTATGGCGCACAACAATTCAAAATTAAGTGAGTTCATTGACTCAGGGCGGTTCAGGGTAAGAATGGCTGTTTTGTTTTTTTCTTCATAAAATAAAATTTGATTGCTCATTGCTCCCTCTTTTTGTCATACCAGGATTCAGCTCGGCAGCCCTTAAGTTAAGCCTTAGACAAGGCGTATGCCGGGTCTTTGTCCTTATTTTTTTTCTTTGGTGATTTCTTCGGTTGCGCTTTCCCTGAGTTTGTACTTTTGAATTTTTCCACTGGCAGTAGAGGGATACTCATCAACAAAAAACACGTATCTGGGTATTTTATGAAAGGATATCTGGTCTCTGCAGAACTCCTGAATCTCTTCCTGGGTGCTTGTCTCACCACCCTTCAACTGGATAAACACAGCTACCTGCTCGCCGTATTTTTCATCGGGAACCCCAACCACCTGGGCATCTTTTACCTTGGGGTTGGTATATAGAAATTCTTCAATTTCCCGGGGATAGATATTTTCACCGCCCCGGATGATCATATCCTTGATCCTGCCTGTTATTTTACAGTATCCGTTTTCATCCATGGTGGCCAGATCACCGGTATGGAGCCATCCATGCTTGTCCACTGCCTTTTCAATGGCTTCCGGCATTTTATAATACCCCTTCATCACATGGTATCCCCGGGTGCAGAGTTCTCCCTGTTCATTAGTGGGCTTTTCCTCTTCTGTGACCGGATCAATAATTTTTACTTCAACATTGGGAAGGGCTTTTCCCACAGTGGTTGTCTTTAATTCCAGGGAATCATGATCCCTTGTCTGGGTCACGCCGGGAGAGGCCTCGGTCTGACCATAGACAATGGTCATTTCCTTTGCTCCCATAAGATCAATGACTTTTTTCATCACCTCAACCGGACAGGTAGCGCCTGCCATGACACCGGTGCGCAGACTGGAGGTATCATAGCTCTTTTCCTCCATTTCTTCAAACTCGGCAATGAACATGGTGGGTACCCCGTGAAGGTCGGTACTTTTTGACGTCTGTATGGTTTCAAGCACATCAACAGGATTAAAGGAAACAACCGGCGCCATGGTGGCCCCTGATACCATACAGCACAGCGTACCGATAACACAGCCGAAGCAGTGAAAAAAGGGAACCGGAATACAGATACCGTCATCCGGGGTCAGCTTCATGCACTCGGCCATGCTGATGGCATTGCCGATTAAATTGGTATGGGTCAGCATGACCCCCTTGGGGAACCCTGTGGTACCTGAGGTGTACTGCATATTGATCACATCCTCAGGGTCAAGGCTGTCCAGCCTGTTCTTCAGCTCTTCATCAGACACCTTTTTTCCCATTTCAATGATATCGTCAAAATTGTACATGCCCGGTACCTTATCCTTACCCAGATAAATGATATTTTTAAGAAAGGGCAGGTTCTTGTCATCCAGTTTTCCCGGCTCGCTGTCCTTTAATCCGGGACATACCTTATTAATCACCTTGATATATTCATCTGGCTCCCGGACGCCCCCTGTCATGATCAGGGTAGTGGAATCCGATTGTTTTAAAAAATATTCAAACTCTGCACTTCTGTAACTTCAGAGCTCCTGACACCACAAACCTAATATATTGTTTTAACTGAAAATATTCAAATTTAGGATCGTAATTTTAAATGCATAAAAAAACCAGACAAATACCATATATTGTGCTTATTGTCT
>JAYEJJ010000083.1:0-4786 GCA_034660495.1 Thermodesulfobacteriota bacterium
CGTGTGGAGTACCTTGGGATGACTATATATTCCAATGTAACGTAGTCAGTTAAGACTTAGGCTAATCAACCGGGCTTACAAGTTACCTTGCAAGCCCCTCGGTCTTTAGCCGAGGGGTTGTTGACCATAATTATCCGCAAAAAGCCGGTTTTCTATGCTTTCAAGAAAATCCTCGCTCACATTCAGGGTTTCTCCGGTGAAAATACAATTCACCGAAGATCCGATTTCAAAATTTACCGCAGAAATATAATTTTTAATATCCTTGGTGATCCTTTCCTCATTATAGTAGTAAAGGGACTCCTTAACCTGCTGAAGCACGGTATAATCGTACATGCGTAAGATGGATTCCAGAAATCCATCCGGTATCATATGGGGTCTGTCCTTAATCAGAGACCTGAAAAAAGAGCACAGTACCGGCATGTTGATCAGTCTGTCCTCCTTGGCGTACCTGGAATAGAACTGATCAAATATACGAATGGAATCCCGTCCTGAAACCCCCTCATTTCCCTCAGCTTCAGACTCTGCAATAATTTTGCGCCACATTTTGGACGTCAGTGGTATCCTATTCAAATTTAGGGGTAAACGCCGTTTAATCTCAAAAATCAAATTTTGAGCATTAATAAAAACAGTAGGTTATAATAATATTCATTGATATCATAAAATTTTACCCCGGAATTTGAATAGGATACACTGATCAAATATACGAATGGAATCCCGTCCTGAAACCCCCTCATTTCCCTCAGCTTCAGACTCTGCAATAATTTTGCGCCACATTTTGGACGTCAGTGCTTTTCTGTCATCATCATGAAGCCACTCTGGAAGATGTCCTGAATAGAGTTCCATTTTTAAAAGCATGAGCTTTTCATCGCAGTAAAGCCTGTATTTCAAAGGGTCCGTTATCCATTCAGAAAGGCTTTTTGACTTTTCCTTTAACCTGGAGGCAATAATGATCCGTGCAAAATTCTCCATGACCATGGGCAGAAAACTCTCGTCAATATGCCGTCCAAAAATAGGACTATGAATTTTTATTTTATAAAACGTGATCATCAAGCAAAAGCAGTAAAAAAGCTGTTAAAATTAGAATACCAAGGGAAATTTGAGGTGTCAAATAATTTTGCTATATTGTAAACATAAAAAAATTAAGCCTGACACTCGATTGTCAAAGTTTTTGAATCGCTCTGCCCCCCAAAGGTTGCTTCGTCAGGATAAACAGATGGTTATTTTATTTTTATTCCTCTTTCCCTTATCCTGTGAGTAATCCCTGCTTGACAAAATCATGACAGCAGGGATAATATTCCCTTAAACCCATATTGGTTTAGAACCTGGTCCGACCGGCTTTGGCATCTGACAGACGTGTTTCTTTGCCTGAGACCGGACCTGTTTTCTTTTCCAGACCCATGAATCATGCAGACCGGTAAAATTAAAAAGGGATACACAAAATCATGTCGGCAAATGAATTCATAACAATTTCAGACCTGGCAAAAGAGCTTGGGGTTGACGACTCACGTGTTAGATTCTACCTTGGCAGATTTGCACAATACCTTCCGGACATGGCAGATAAACACAGGGAAACCTATCATAAGGACATCATCACCGATCTGATGTTTATCACTGAAAAGATGCATTCCGGACACCTCCTCTCTGAAATTGAACAAAGGCTGCACCAAAAAAAGAAATCTCCTCTAAAACCCGATGGGGCTCATTCCGGAACAGAAAAGGAACCCCTTAATTTTCTTGCCCCCTTTCTTGAAAAAATCGTTGTGCAGCAGGAACGGATTGCCTCCGCCCATGAACAAAGAGCTGAGACAGAGGCCAGAAAGGCAAGGGCCATTGAGAAAAGAGCTGATGCGGAATCCCGGAAGGCCGCTGCCATGAACAATATTGCCAGTGCCCTGCAGCACATGAAACATGAGGTCTTCCCCGGCTCCCCTGCCGGCTCCCTTATCAGCGCAGCCCAAAAAGCCATTGCCCATGAACATATTCAGGATCAGAAATTTGAAGAAAAATATGATGTTTCAGAAAATCGTGGGGGGGACGACATGGACGATCTGTCCCTGCTCATTGATGATGCAGCAGATGAACCAGCCCGTGACCATCAGGAAAACATGGACGATCTGTCCCTGCTCATTGATGATGGAGCCGGTCACACAGATGTCCCCCCCAGACGATTCAAAACATCCGTAACCCCTGAAAATGATTTCAAGAAATACAAATCTGAAATCATCAACCACATCATCACACTGAAAAAAGAAGGGCTTTCCATTGAAGACACCACTGCCCTTTTTAATAAAGAAAAGGTAAAAACCCTTTCAGGAAAAGATCAATGGAGCAGAAAAGCCATTGCCAAAATCTTCACGCTCATCGATTCGGTGAACAAAAAAAATTAAACCTTGAATTTTTTCATCATATCAGAAAGTTTATCGGCAAGCCCGGCAAGTTCCTGGGCACTGATCTTCACCTGGGAGCTGGAATTGGCCATTTCCCCTGAGGACTGGGTTACCTCAGCCACTTCCTTTGATACCTCACTGGCTGCCGTGGACGCCTGGGCCACATTTTCGTTGACCTCTCCAAGACCGGTTGAGGCCTGGGACACATTTTCTGAAATCTCCTTTGTGGTGGCGGACTGCTCTTCCACTGCCGTGGCAATGGTTGAGACCATTTCATTGATCTCGGAGACAGCCGCTGAAATATTTGAAATATTGGACACGGTTGCTTCGGTGGATGTCTGTATACCGGCCACCCGGTCCTTTATTTCATTGGTGGCCCCGGCCGTCTGGCTGGCAAGGTCCTTGATTTCATTGGCAACAACGGCAAATCCCTTTCCGGCCTCCCCGGCCCGTGCCGCCTCAATTGTGGCGTTCAAAGCCAGCAGGTTCACCTGCTCTGATATATCGGTAATGGATTCAACCACCTTTCCGATCTGTCTGGCTGCATCACCGAGTTCATTTACTTCATTGGAAGCAGTCTGGGTCTGGTTCACGGCATTGTCTGTTATGGCTCTTGCCTTTTCCGCATTCTGTGCAATCTCATTAATGGTAGACGTCATCTCTTCCGAAGCTGAGGCAACCATGTTGACATTGGTTGATGTCTCCTCCATGGCGGCTGCAATGGAGTCCATATTGGTGCTCATCTCCTCGGACGCGGCAGCAACGGTATTTGCCCTTGACGCGGTTTCCTCTGCAGCCGAGTTCATCTGATCGGATATACCGGCAAGGCTTCCCAAAGAATCATTGAGTTTTATGGCATCCTCTTTTACTGAGGATATCATCGCCTGCATATTCTCAATAAATGTATTAAACCACTCGGCAAGCTCCTGGGTTTCATCACCGGATTTATCCTCGATTCTCCGTGTCAGGTCCCCTTCTCCCCGGGCAATATCCTTGAGCATATCCACCACGTTTCTGATGGGATTGACAACGCCCTTTGAAACAACAAACCAGGAAAGAATCAGAGCCAGAACAATAATGCCCGCCACAATGGAAACGATTCTGACAATATCACTGGAAATACTCTCCGTTATAAAATCAGCTTTTCTGGCAATGGCGGCATCCAGATCATCGGTGTAAATCCCCGTGCCGATATGCCAGTCCCACCCGTCAAGTCTTTTTGCAAAGGAGAGTTTGGCAAGGGCTGTGTCTGATCCGGGTTTTGGTCGGAAATAATTGAAAAATGCCCCCTGGTCACTGGAAGCAGCGGCATTTATCAGATCTCTGATAAAAAAATTGTTTTTTTTATCCCGAATATCATACATGTTGGTGCCCACCAGGGAGGCATTGTCATGGAGAAGGCAGGTCCCCTGTGAGTCAAAGACAAAAAAATAGCCGGTTTTGTTTTTACCATACCGGACAGCGCCCATGCTTTTCAAGGCGTGGTGTTTTAACAGGGCTTCTGTGGATTCAAGGTACATCCCCCCGCCGATAATCCAGCCCCATTCCTTAAACAGTTTTACATAGGAAATCTTGTCCACAGGCTTGTCAAACCCCGGCTTGGGCCACTTATAGTCCACTAAACCGCTGCCTTTTTCCAGAGCGATATCCTGAAAGGCCTTAAAAAGCAGTTTGCCATCCGGATCTTTAATATCCAGGAGGTATTGTCCATTCAGCTTTGGTTTAGTCGGATGCATCACCATATCCCCCTGGGTGTCCTGAATCCAGAAATACCCCTGGTTATCCTCCCCCCAGGTCATGTTTTCGATCATGGTCCTGGCATATTTTTTTTTCTCCTCCATGGTGAATAAATTTTCATTGTTCAAGGAGAACTCAAAAACGCATGCCGCCTGGTCCACAGCGGCCTTTATTTTTTTGCCAAATTCTTTTTTCAGGACTTCCCTGTCCATGGCATTCCGGTAAAATTGCTCAGCAATGGTATAGGCAGACCCCACAAGGTCTCTGATATAGTTCTTTTTTTCTGTCATTACCCCTGTTTCATACTCTTCAATGGCTACCTGTCCCCCATGCTTCAGCCCTGCCACTGAAAAGAAAAGGGCTGCGCCTCCCACAAGAATCAGAGCAGACACCATCAGTAGATTTACCTTAGCACCAATTTTTAATCTCATTCTCTCCTCCTTTATTAGTCTCCTTTAAGGTTAAAACCCCCGCCTTTTAGGCGGGTAGCTTTAGGCATGATCTTTGCGAGCTCGTGCTCGTGCTCGTGAACGTGAACGTGTTCGTTAACGTGGTTGACATAATTTTGTAAGCATTGAGACTATACGGATAAGTAAGGCTTTGCCTTGCTTAAAGGATTGTATATCATCAATTTTTAACACTTGGCAAACATCAATAATAGC
>JAYEJJ010000084.1:0-14815 GCA_034660495.1 Thermodesulfobacteriota bacterium
GTCCTGCCGATGCAATATATGATATTGTAAATCAGATAGCAGATGTTGCTTCGGTCAATGTGATTGACAGCGGGGATAAATTCCAGATCTCATTTGATCTGCAGTTTGAATCAGATTTTCTGTTTCCAATATTCATGTATCTTAGATGGAAACTGCCCAATGGACAGATGCTCTATGTAAAACAGTGGGACGGCACAACCGGTTTTCAGGAGTGGGGTTTGAATCTTGTTTCAGACCCTGAAACTTTTGTTCCGCAGTTTAATCTGTCAGGAGATCTGTTTGCTGATTTTGCCATTTATGGTGACCTGTTTTCAAAAGTAGATAAGGAAGAATTGAAAAATCTTGGCGGCAGTGGAAATTACAGGTTTGAGGTGATTTTTATTATTCCTGGATTAGGCTCCAGGGCTGAATATACAATACCTGTTTACCTGAAGATTTGAATCTGTTTACCGATAATGAGGGCTTGGTTCTAAGGTGTCAAATACTGGAATTTAAGAGCCTGGCACGAAGTGAAGCTTTAGCGCTATTATCATAATCTGGATCTTCAACATATGTTAATTCAGGGATGTGAACAGGTTCAACCTCAGGCGGATCATGGTTGCGGATATCCCAGGGATTCAAATGTTTTTAAAATCATCTCTATTATTTCGAAATCATCAATAATAGAGATGATTTTTATTTGCCCCTGGCACTTTGGGCATATTAGAGGGTCCACCTCATAAATTTTTTGTATCAAACGAGTCCAATTCTGCCCTGCAATACTGGCACCGGGAACGGCATCATCATCTGTCACAGTGGATTTAAGGTAAGCTGTAATAACATCCAGGCACATTTCAATGAATGCCCTGTCATTGGGGCAGCGGGTTGATGCTTCTAAACAAAAAACCACAGCCCCCTTAAAATTTTTTTTCAGATATGCTCAAATCCCTATCTTGTTAAGCAACAAATAATTCTAATTATCAATCAGGAACTATTTCATCAAAGTGCTCTTTGCTGAAAAATACCAGCGACGGGTCTTGAGCCTGGGAAGGGCATTTCTCCCGCCCTGGATCAAGGAGCCTGAATAAAGGCTGCCAGGCCCGGCAAAGCTGTGATAAAAATTCGTCTTAAAAATTAATGATCTTATCATTTGTCGCAATTATTTTTTCCCTGCACAGCTCCATTGCCGTTTGAGTAAATCCGCCAAGGGAGAGGAAAGCAGGGATAATAATATTATCAAGCCTCAGTTTTTGATATGCCGTGACCTTTTCATGAAAATCTTCCACCATGGACAGGCCTGTTTTTGCCGCCTGTTTTTTTACTTCAACGACAAGAACCCTTCCGCAGGATGATTCCGCAACAATATCCAGTTCCATATGTTTGCCGTCCTCCCGCTGAAAGATGACACGGGTTTTTACATCCACGATATTTAATGGCTTGTCTTCAATTTCTTTATATTTTTTTTCAAAATTTCCGCTTGAACGGTTTTCAGTTTCAAGACTTCCCGTTGCAAGGCTTTCCTGTGCAGGACGTCTTCTTTTGATATTTGCTGTATTGTCGTCACAGGGAACGATAAAAAATCCGGACACTTTAAACCGTTTTTTACTTCTAAAGGCATTGGCAAGCTGCATCTCGGCAACCTGTCCGGCGAGATGGCTCAACATGCCCTGAACTTTTTGTTTCTCCTGTTTCAGGGCCTGTATCTGTGCATGAAACTCCTGTTTTAAATCCGGTTCAAAGCTGTGAATTTCCTTTTCAAATCGGTTTCTCAGAATAAGGTTGAGGGTTCCGTCCTGAAGCCCCCTGAAATCAATGTCGGCATTGCCCCACTCCAGCATATCCGCATCCACCAGGGTCAGGAGTTTTTCCTGAATTTCATCTGTTTCCAGATCCAGCCCCATGGTCTCTTTCAATTCTCCAGGGGTCCAGTAGCGGTCCGAATGTTTGCTTAAAAACAGCAGCAGATTTTTGGCATGGCGGTCATTGATCTTCTGGAGGGTCAGTTGAATATACTCCCCCCAGGTTCTGGACATTTCTGAATAGCGGTGGGTAATCTCATAATTGACCGTGCTGATAACGCCCTCTTCTGTGGTCAGGTCTTTTTCATCATAATTGCTCTGGATCACGCAGGATATGAAGAAAGGGTCAGACATACACAGGGTATTGATCTGGACAGCGGTATCGTTGGTAATGGGTTCCCCATAGGCTTCTGCATATCTGTAAACTGCCTGAAGGCCGCTTTCCGGTGTCAGGTAAGGGGAGATGAACATTTCCGTCAGACGTCCGGCCTCAAGATATTTACTGCTGATATTGATAAGCCATCTGATATAGGAGCCCGTTACCAGCATGGGGGCAATCTTGGACTCTACATGGTAGTGGAAGCTGCCGGCAAGGGTTTCGTCAGGTTCGCCGGAACATCCTTCATCCCGGTAAATATACTGGGTGATGTTCTGAAACTCATCTATGATCACCAGAAACCGCCTGTTATGGATATCTGCGAAGCGGTGGGGGGCTGAGTATGCCGTTTCCCAGACAGCATCATGAAGGCCCGCTTCCTTGTCATTTAATATGCTTTTAATATCTTCAGAAAATTGTTGAATGGAATGTTGAGCCCCATACATCATGATGTTTTCAAGGGAAAGGGATTTCCCCACAAGGGAAGAATCTCTTTGGATAAATGAAATAAATTGAGTTGCAAACGTACGATAGTAACGAATGGAAAAATCAGGATACCAGACTTTATTTTCTGCAATATCAAAATATAAGGGAATGATCTCACCGTTTTCGCTCCAGAGCTGATTGAAAATCCGCTGGATAAAGGCGGTTTTTCCGCTTTTCCGGCGGGCAAGGATCACCCGTGATTTTGAGAGTTTCCTGGGAATATTGGCAATCCATTTTCCAAAATTCTGAAACTCTTTTTCACGGCCCACAAGAAGTTCGGGGTTGCCGATTTTTTCCTGGAGCGGGTATTGCGTGTTGCGTGGTTTCATGACAGATTCCTGTATTTATTATTTTCTGACTGCCTGACAAAGTAAAATCAGCATATGTGCATTAAAGCATTATGGACCCCTGTCCTAACCCTTTGAATGCTTTCAGGATTGAGGCGTTTACTGCCCGGGTAAAGAAACAGATCCTGGTTGATCTCAATCTGAAGGGCGAATTTATTGTTTTCCATTAAAAACTTTCCATAATGACGGGTGATAAACCCGCCGCGGTAGGGGGTGTTCACCGCCACGGAAAAGCCCTGATCAGAAAAGGCCTGTTCAATGGCAAAAAGTGTTTCAGCGGCGCAGGTGATATACCCTCTGTCTGCCTTAATCTGTCCTTCTTTTCCGCCATTGTTGCTTAAAATAATATCCTTTCTTTTGTTTCCGGCATCCGGTGCATCACAGGGGCCGACTCCTTCCAGGGAATGGCAGTCAAACAGGGCCTTGATGCCTGGATCTTCAACCGCTCTGGTCAATTGTTCATGAAAGGGATAATAACAAATCTGAAGCAGCCTTTCTCTAACTGTTTTTTTTGGGTACTGCCCGGCAAGGAAAACTGGCCGTCCATGATAATCTGTTCTTGCAATCACCCCTTTTTCTCCGTCATCATGAAAACTTCTGTTCAAATCCGTTACCAGCCGGGTGAAATTGGCTTTGATCACATAACGGGCAGGCAGGAGTCCAAATATCTCGTCTGTACCCAGATCAACCGAGGTGTGTATCTCTTCCGTGTCCAGTGCCAGGCGATCCCTGATCCATGGAGGCACTTGAGCACTGCAATGGGGAAGGGACAATACAAAGGGCAGAATCATTAATTACCTCCTGACGGTTTTTGGAGTCCTTTTTGTATCAACAGCCCGGGCTGGGAATCGATGAGGGCTCTGGTGTGGGAGGCCGTTGGCGCCTGTATAATGGAGCGGCAGTCTCCCATCTCCACAATTTCACCATGGTGAATCACGGCAATGCGGTCACAGAACATGTGGGCCGCTGCAATATTGTGGGTAATAAAAAAAAAGGTCACATTGTATTTTTCCTTAAGATACACCAGAATGGAAAAAATCTGCATGGAAACAGTCGGGTCCAGCATGGACGTGGGTTCATCTGCCACGACAAATTCCGGTTTTAAGACCATGCCCCGGGCAATGGCCACTTTCTGCCGCTGTCCTCCGCTGAGCTGATGGGGATATCTGTGAATAAAGTCCGATGCCGGTGTCAGGTCAAGGGACTTCAGCAGTTTTGATATGGTTTGTAAACACTCCTGCCTGGACCGTTTCTGATGAATAATAAGGGGCTCTGCAATACTGTCATACACAGAAAAATAGGGATTCAAAGATTGATAAGGGTCCTGTGGAATCATCTGCACTTTTTTCCGAAAGGTTTTTAATAATTTTCCCTTAAGGCGGCCGGCATCTTTGTCATTAAAAATAAAACGGCCGGTATCTGGTTTTTCAAGCTTGAGCAGAATTCTGCCAAGGGTTGTCTTTCCACTGCCGCTGGCCCCGACAAGTCCGAAAATCTCTCCTTTTTGAATTTGAATGGAAATATGCTTTAACGCGTCTATCCGGCCGGTTTTAGCTCTCGACAAAAACCGGCCCGACCCATAGGATTTGCAGACATTTTTTAATTCCACAATGGCCGGGCTGTCTTGTCCACCTTTTGTTTGTATTTGCCCCTGTGCTTTTGCCCTGGAAAACCCCTTTTGTTCAGAAAAAAAATTCAGGCTGTCCCGGGAGCTGTCAAGGGTGATACAGGATTGCATGAAATTTTTTGTCACTTTATGGGAGGGAAAAGAAAGGATATCTTCCTTTTTCCCATACTCTATGATCCTGCCATTGGAAACCACGGCAATGTCATGGCAGATCTCGGAAACCACAGACATATCATGGGAAATCAGAACAATGGAAATATGCTTTTCTTTCTGAATTTCTTTGAGCTTTTCAAGGATCTGGCTCTGCACCGTCATATCAAGGGCGGTGGTGGGTTCATCAGCTATAATAATATCCGGGCTGCAGGCCAGAGCCATGGCAATAACCGCTCTCTGCTTCATCCCCCCGCTGTACTGGTGAGGAAAATCATATGTCCTTGAGGGAGACAGGCCGACATCCTCAAAAAGAACCTGAACTCTTTTTTTGACCTGGGATCTTGTCATTTTTCTCTCATGGGTGTAAAGCACTTCTTCCACCTGATGGCCGACCCGCTGAACCGGATTTAAGGAATTCATTGCCGCCTGAAATATCATGGCAATCTTTTTTCCCCGCAGGTCCAGAACCCTGTCCTGGGGCAGGGACAGAATATCCTGATCCCTGAACATAATCTGGCCGGCAGCAATTTCTGCGTTATCCGGCAGCAGCCGCATAATACAAAGCCCCAGGGTTGTCTTGCCGCTGCCTGATTCGCCGATAATACCAATGGATCTGCCCTTTTCCAGGGAAAAGGACACATCTTTAACAACAGGGACCACACCCGAAGGCGTATTATAATTTATACAGAGATGTCTGACATTGAGCAGGGCCATTTAATCTTCTATTTTCTCCTTTCTCAGCCTGGGGTCCAGGATCTCCTCCATGGCCCGGCCAATCATGTAAAAGGACAGGGTGATCAGAGAAATACAGATTCCCGGAGGAAAAAGCCAGTACGGGGCCTGAAACATATTTCCGGTTTTCCAGACCCACTGCAGCATCATTCCCCAGCTTACCGTACCGGGATCGCCAAACCCCAGAAAAGCCAGAACCGCCTCCAGTATAATGGCCGAGGTGACCCTGAAGGTCATGAACAGCAGGGCCATGGGCAGCACATTGGGCAGAATATGTCTGAAAAGAATCCTGAAATGGGAGGCCCCGGCCACCCTTGCCGCATCAATAAAGGGTTTTTCCTTAATGGAAAGGGTCTGGGATCTGATTACCCGGGCCACCCCGGGCCAGCGGAATACAGCAATGAGCATGACAATGGTCCATATGCTCAGCTGACCGATAAATGACGACAAAAGCAGCACCACAAGAAGGGTCGGCAGCAGCATGATCATGTCTGCCGCGCGCATGAGCAGGGTATCAATGAGTTTTCCGCTGTACCCTGCTGTCATGCCCACAAGGGTGCCAAACACAATACTCATAAAAGCCGCAGAAACACCAACCATAAACGCCACTCTGGCGCCGGTCAGGAGCTGACTGAAAAGATCCCTCCCCATATAATCAGTCCCCAGCCAGTGATTCCATGCCGGCGGTGTTACATTGGAGATATTGGGGTCCACGCCGGTCATGGGATGATACATGGGGTCAATCAGCGGCGGAAAAAAACTGGCCAGGGCCATCAGCCCAAAGGTAATCAACAGCAGAACCCCCCATTTTCCAATGGGATTCTGCCAGAAAAAGGCCAGATATGGACCGGCCTTTACTGATAACCATCTGTGCCTTGCCTGCTGTAAATATGTTTTCTTAAGGGCCACGGATGATATTCCTCCCTAAATACAACCTTTCCCATATCTGAAGGTCAGTATTGAAGTCAAGGTCAGTATTGAATTCTTGGGTCCAGATAGGTATACACAATATCCACGATAAAATTGGACACCAGCACCACAATTGAGATAAACAAGAATGAGGCCAGAGCAAGGGGATAATCATTATTTGTCACGGCAAAGATCAATTCCCTGCCAATCCCGGGCCAGGAAAAAATTATTTCTGTCAGCGCACCCCCGTTCACAGAAAAGGCAAGGCTCAGTCCCACACTGGTCACAACGGGCAGGGAGGCATTGGGCGCAACATGACGATTGCAGATCTGCCTGTTGCTCAGCCCCTTTGCTCTGGCCGTGAGTATATAATCCTCTCCAATGACTTCCAGCATACTGCTTCTCATGATCAGCATATAGGAACCAAAATGAATAATGCACAGGGTAAACAGTGGAAGAACCATGTGATACAGAACGTCCAGGGCTTTTGCAACATATCCGGTTTCAGGCTGAATCCACAGCTCCGGTGATAATATTCCCCCCAGGGGGAACCACCCGATCTGATACCCAAACACCCAGATGATCAGCAGGGCAGCCCAGGGCAGAAACAGGGTGTGGCAGACCAGGGCAAGGATGGTACCCAGGGTATCAATGAGCTTTCCTTTATGCCATGCAGTGATCCGTCCCAGAAAAATACCGGCAAAGGCGGAAAGGACAATCGAGGTGGTAAACAATAAAATCGTATTGGGCAGACGGTCTCCAATAATCTGAATCACTGGTTCCCCATAGTGAAAGGAATTGCCGAAATTTCCCTGGAAAAAATTTTTAATATAAATCCCATACCGGGTGAAAAGGGGCTGATCCAGACCCAGCTGTGAAATCATATAGGCGGCATCCTCATGGGTCATGGAGGGGTCCACCATTCTGCTTACAGGGTCACCTGGTGCAAAATGAAAAAGCAGAAAAAAAAGGGTCATGATCACAAAAAAAATAACAATGATTTCAACGATCCGCTTTAAAAAGAAATACTTCATGGTCATGGAACGACCCCCTGATGTTTGACACAGCAAAGGGACCAGATATTGCCGATCCCTCCCACCATCTCAACCCATCCTGAAAACGCTGTATTGTTCACAGCTTCTATCAGGGCGGGATTGTATAAAGGCAAATAGGGCAGATCCCTTAAAATGATCTCCTGCATTTCCCATATCAGTTTCTGTCTTTCAAATTTGTCCATGGCGGCAAGGGAGGCATTGGCAAGGCGATCAAACTCAGAATTTTTATATCCGCTCATGTTCCAGCCCCTGCTTTTATCATTGTTGGAATGGAAAAAACTCCTCAGATAGTCTGGATCCAGAGACAGCCTGCCGTATCCAAAAATTAAGGTATCAAACTCATGTCTGGCCTTTACCGTGTTCAGCAGCGCGCCAAATGACATGGGACGGCTTTGCGCAGGCAGCCCCAGATCCTTGAACCATTCCTGGATCATGGTTCCGCAGGCCGCCCGGTGGGGGTCATACCCGGCCGGAGGCGTGAGTATGGTAAAGGCCTCCATGGGTCTGCCGTGGGGAAGCCGGATGGGTGAAGGAGAAACAATTTCATTGTTTTGATTCACTGGCGGGTCTTCCCAGGTATAGCCCTTTGAAGAAAGCATATGATAGGCCTTTTTGATTCTCTCTGCTCTGGAAAGTCCGCAGCCGTAGTCCGGGAGATCAGGATTGTGCCAGAACCCATTGCCTTTGGGGACAACAGAGGTCATTTGTGTGGCAAACCCCTGGAGAATAAGAGACACAATAAACTGCTTGTCAATTAAAACGGCCATGGCCCGCCTGAGATGTGGATCTGAAAACGGGGGTTTGCGCACATTAAAGCCCATATAGTAAAAAGCGCTTTTTTTACTGACAAACACATCTATTTTTTTATGCCGGGTCAGTCCTTTCATATGCCCGGGCTGAATCCCGGACCAATAATAATCCACACTGCCTTTTTTCAATGCCAGTATGGCCACATCAGCAGATCTGTAAACCTTGAAGAGAAGCCTGTCAATATAGGGCCCCAGTGTATGTCCTTTTATGGTTTGGTTTTCTCCGAAAAAAAACGGATTTTTTTTAAAATAAAGATAGGCGCCCTGGCGCTTTTCTTTTAAAACAAAGGGCCCGCACCCTAAGGGGATTTCAATTTTATGGTTGATCAGGGTCTTATACGGTTTTTCACTGTGAATGGCTTTTTCTGCAACAGCTTCCCATTCTTTTTGAGAAACAATGGGGACGCCCAGGGAACGGGTTAAAAAAACAGCCTTGGGCTCCTCAAGATAAAAACGCACGGTATGTTTGTCCACTGCCTCCACTTTTTTGACAAACCGCCATTTTGAAATAAACCGGGGCACCTGAAACGCTTTAATCAGGTTTATGGTAAACACAACATCACTTGAGGTCAGATCCGACCCGTTTGACCATTTTACCTGCCTTAAGGACACTGTATAGGACAGATCCTCAGGGAAATAGACTGGATCACTGCTGGCCAGCCATGGAATCAGATCCAGTTCTTCCGGGTCTCTGATATATAAGGGCTGATAAATCAGGGAAAGCATTTTTCTGGAATTGGCATCGCTGGCAAGCCAGATATTAAAGCTTTCAGGCTCTTCAGACACAGCGATTTTTAAAAAATTTTTCTCATTTTTCCTTCCCGTACAGGACATAAGCATGACAGCCGATAAAAAAATCAGCAGAACACAGGCGCTAACTTTAAGGCATGCCCTTTTTTCAGCCATGGAAACTCATTCCTGCTTTTTTCTCAAGAAAATCAACCAGGTCTTTTTCCAGTTTCAGCCCGCTTAACTGATTAATCCGTGGAATTCCCCCGGGGCTGACGCAGTTGATTTCTATCAGTTTTTCATCTATCATATCAATCCCCACAAAAAACAGGCCGTCCCTGACCAGTTTCGGACCAATGGAGCGGCATATCTCGGCTTCCCTGGCGGTAATCTCATGTTTAAACGGCTTTCCGCCGGCATGGATATTGGTTCTTAACCCGCCGTCAACCGCTTTTCGCGACATGGCTCCGAGAACTTCACCATTGAGCATTAAAATCCTCACATCTCCTTTTTCCCGCACTTCCTTAAGATACTCCTGAACCATAATGGTCTCCCTTTCAGGATAGGGGCGGTAGGCAGAGACATAGAAATGAATCAGAGAATTCAGATTTTCCTGATCCTTTGTACTGACCTTGATTACCCCCTGCCAGCCGAACCTGTCAAGGGGTTTAACAATCATATCGCCTCCAAAATCATCAATAATCCGTTTAATTCTTTCAGGGTCCCTTGAGATATGGGTTTCAGGAATAAATTCAGGAAAATTCATGCAGTACAGCTTGCTGTTGCCCATCATCACCCCGGCAGGGTCATTTATGATAAAGAGCTTCTCCTTTACAGGAGCAATAAATTCCATAGCCCTGTAATTCAAAGGCGGGTCCTTGCGCAGAAACAATACATCGATTTCAGTTAAAATTTTGAAAATTCTCTGGCTGTGCCGGCATTTTTCTTTTATTTTTTCCCAGTAGTCATTTAATGAAGAACAAGGGGACACGGTGATATCATCCATCCTGGCCACAACCTTCTGGGCCCTGACATAGATATCATGGGGCTCAAGAAAAAACATAAAATGCCCGCGCCTGTGACATTCATACATGATTGCGCTTGTTGTTTCATACTCAGGATTAATCTGCTCCGGCCTGTCCATTAAAAATGCGATTTTCATAATCCCTCTGTTTTTTTTTATATGAAAGCCATCAGCCATCAGCCATCAGCCATCAGTACTCAGCTAACAGCTAAAAGCTAACAACTATAGTAGTCCCAGCATGACTTGATGCCGATTTTATTCATGCTTTCAGCGGAACTTAACCGTGCGAGCATTAACTTTATGTATCAGGTCATTCAAGAACATCTATAACAGCTAAAAGCTAACAGCTAAAAGCTTTTATGCTTTGTTGTGCCTGTCAAGACATGGCCGTTATAAGAAACAGCCGAGCGCCGCCCCCGGCGGCTGCCTGTCAGAAACATTGAGAACCCAAAGGAGATCAGACTTTTGCCCTGCCAGGCGCTGCAACAATCAATTATCACACAATTCTTTTGAACTGCTTTTCAATTTCCCTGCGGGACCAGCTTATCCGGGTAGGACGTCCGTGGGGGCAGTACCCGGGGATATCGCATTGTTCCAGATCCCTGATCAAGGCCTGCATTTCAGAAAGATTCATCGTGTGATTGGCCCGTATGGCATTGTGGCATGACATGAGAATAAGCACCTCATCCAGCCATTTTTCTCTGGATTCGTCATCATCCCCGTCAAGGCCGGACGCCAGAATGGTCTCCACCATCTCCGCCAGCAGGGGCTTTACCGCCTTATCCTCTATAATGGCAGGAATTGCTTTGATAATAAAGGTTTTATCTCCAAACAATTCGATTTCAAATCCAAGATCATTGAGATCAGGAAGAATACGTTCGAGCAGGGCAGCCTCTTGAAAATTCATCTCAATTGTTTCCGGCACCACCAGGCCCTGGGACGGAGGGCTGAAACTGCGGGCTCTTTTTTTTAATTTTTCATAGATAATTCTTTCATGGGCCGCATGCTGATCCACAAAAACAAATTCATTATCAGACTGAACTGCAATATAGGTGCCAAAGATCTGACCCACAATAAAAAAAGGCAGAGGAGTTGCACCTTGTTTTTCTTCAGGGACAGATCTATCCTGCGCCCCTCCGGACGAAAGCGGTTCATCCTGTTCCTGGACCTCTCCGGATGGGGGCGGTTCATATGGATTTGTTGTATAATCAGATTTGGTGTTCAGGCCGGAGTTGAACGCTTCAGGGTCAGAACGGCTGCAGCGCTCAGGTGCCTGATGCGGTGACTGAAAAACAGCTTCTGACTCCGGCAGGGGTATTTCTGAAACAGGGAGCCCTTCTGAGACAGAAAAACTGTTTTTCTGTGGTCTGCGCCACTGAAACAGGTCAGACGCTCTGTCTGCCCTGTCAGTGTCATCAGATATCTCAATCCTTTGTGTGTTTTTGTCGAAATCTTCTAGGGCTTTTTCAACGGCACAGGTCAGGGTATTGTACACCCTGCCGGCATCAATAAACCGGACCTCACGCTTTGCCGGATGGACATTCACATCCACCCTGTCAAAGGGCAGGGTTAAAAATACCGCTCCAAAAGGATACCTGCCCTTCATTATCCTGCCTTTATACCCCCTGAGCAGCGCCGCCACAACCCCTCTGTCACTGACCATTCTGTTGTTGACAAAAATTTTAATGCGCTGGGAAGCGCTTCTGGTCATGGACGGCTCGGAAATATAGCCTGAGACATTGCAGGTGTTTTCAGCCAAACACAATGGGCACAAACCCCTGCTGCTCTCCCTGCCAAAGACCTCAACGGTTCTTTGAAAAAAATTATCTGAACTGGAAAAATGGTTTACCTCCCGTTTATTATGTACCAGTTTAAAGGCAACACCGGGATTACCCAGGGCAGTGCCCTGAAACACGTCTGCAATATGCCCCATCTCTGTATTAATGGTCTTTAAAAACTTTTGCCGGGCCGGGGTATTAAAATAAAGATCTCTCACTTCCACCATGGTGCCCGGGGGAGCCCCTGTATCTGAGACATCCATGAGTCTGCCCCCCTTGATATATATCCTGGTACCTGATCCGGCCTTTTTTTCCCGGGTAACAATGACCATTTTGGAAACCGAGGCAATGGAGGGCAGGGCTTCACCTCTGAAACCAAAACTTTTAACGGAAAAAAGATCTGTATCCGATGCAATTTTGCTGGTGGCATAGCGCTCAATGGCAAGCAGGGCATTATCTTTGTTCATGCCCTCACCATTGTCTGATATTCTGACCAGACGGCGCCCGCCCTGTTCAATTTCTATTGTAATCCTTGTGGCCCCGGCATCCAGGGCGTTTTCCAGAAGTTCCTTGACCACTGATACAGGGCGCTCCACCACCTCCCCCGCGGCAATCTTATTGGAGATCACCTCCGGGAGAATCCTCACATCAGCCATCTATTAGTCTGCCCCCCTGGCAAACCGAAGAAGGAAAGCGGCATCATCCGGGCTGAGATCAAACCGCAGGGACACCTCATCCACCAGGGCCACAAGGTCCTGGTCAGAATTTTCTTTTCTTTTTTCTGACAGATAATTCACTGCCTTTCTTATGTTTTCACCTTCAGGAAGGGGATGTGTCATGATATTACCTCCTATCACTTATGGGGTTAACGATTGAACCGCCTGTTCCAATCCATAGCCGGCACGTATCAGGGTTGATTCATCAAAGCGTTTTGCCATGATCTGCAGACCAATGGGAAGTCCTTTTGATGAAACCCCGGAAGGTACAGACAGCCCTGGAATACCTGCCATGTTGGCGGAAAGGGTAAAAATATCAGTCAAATACATGGTCAGGGGATCATCTGTTTTTTCACCTATTTTAAAGGCCGGCGTGGGGGCCACAGGGGATATGATCATATCGCATTTTTCAAAGGCCCCATTAAAATCCGCCATGATCAGGGATCTCACCTTTGATGCCCTGCCGTAGTATTCATCGTAGTACCCTGCTGACAGGGCATAGGTCCCTATGATGATACGGCGCTGCACCTCACTGCCGAAGCCCTTGGATTTGGTCTTTTTATACATGTCAATGAGTTCTGTGGCATCCCTGTCCCTGTACCCGTACTTGACCCCGTCAAACCGGGCCAGATTTGAACTGGCTTCAGACGGGGCAATGATATAATAGGACGCCACCACATAATCCGTATGGGGCAGGGAGATATCAACCATCTCCACTCCCTGGTCTTCGAGCTTGTCCCTGGCCTGGTAAAAGGCGTTTTCCACATCCGGATCAAGCCCTTTTACATCAAGAAACTCCTTTGGAATCCCGGCTTTCATTCCCTTTAAGCCATTTTTTTCAAAATGATCAATCCCCTGCGTAAAATCAGGCACATCAACCCGGGCAGAAGTAGAATCGTTTTTATCATGGCCGGCAATGACATTGAGCAGAACCGCCGCGTCATGGACATCCCTGGTAATGGGCCCGATCTGGTCCAGGGAGGAGGCATAGGAAACAAGCCCAAACCGGGAAACCCTGCCGTACGTCGGCTTAAGCCCCACAACGCCGCAGTGGGAGGCAGGCTGACGAATGGAACCCCCTGTATCAGAGCCAAGGGATGCCGTGCACATATGAGCGGCCACAGCTGCGGCAGATCCTCCGCTGGACCCGCCCGGCACATAATCAGGATTACAGGGATTGCGGGTAAGATGATACCCTGAATTTTCTGTGGAAGACCCCATGGCAAACTCATCCAGATTGGTCTTTCCCAGGATCACCGCGCCGGCATGTTTAAGTTTTGCAACCACAGAAGCATCATAGGTGGGTACAAAATTTTCAAGAATTTTTGAGGCACAGGTGGTTAAAAGCCCTTTTGTGCACAAAATATCCTTCAGGGCAAGGGGAATTCCCAGAAGCGGCGTTTTTTCCCCTGAGGCACGTCTTTGATCGGCTTCTTTTGCCTGAATCAAGGCCCCTTCCCTGTCAATTGTTATATAAGCACCAATGTCATTGTCAAGGGCTTCTGTCCTGTCAAGCAGGCAGGAGACCAGCTCTGTTGAGGAGATTCCCCCTTTATCCAGCAGGTTTTCCGCCTGGTTTATGGTAAGTTGATACATTTCCATTTAACAATTCCACTCCTCTATCCCACAATTCTGGGCACTGTATAAAAATCCTCATCTCTTTCCGGTGCATTGGCAAGGGTAACCCCAGGGCCTGGTGATTCCACTTTTTTATCCTCCCGAAACACATTGGTATGGGAAACAGCATCAGACACCAGAGATGCAGACGATACATCAACCTCCTTTAATTTATCAATATACTCAAGGGTTCTGCTGATCTGACCGGCAAATTTTTCCATCTGGGAATCAGCCAATTCAAGCCGGGCCAATTCTGCAATATGCGCCACATCCTCTTTTGTAATCTTCATTTTACTCCTTTTTAATTATGATTCCATCCAGATCCTGCTGTTTGAGTTTCACAAGTTTTTTTTCAGCTGCCCTCCGGCTTTCAAAGGCCCCGGTCCTGACCCGGTGCCAGACCGTGTTGTCGATCCTGCCCATGGACCTGTAAACGGCAAATCCCTTTGACTTCAGATACGCCACCTGTTCTGCCGCATCTTCAAGGGCCCTGTAGGAGGCAATCTGTATGGTATAATTACCCTGCACGGCTGCATTTTTTATTTCACTGTTCTCAGTTTGAGCCCTGGCGGCCTTTTCTGCACCTGATGCATGTTCAAGAAAACGGGATCTGGTGTTCTTCTTATACCTGGCCACCCTGTCCGCCTTAAAGGTCATGGCTTTTCTGCTTCTTATAATG
>JAYEJJ010000084.1:14915-21033 GCA_034660495.1 Thermodesulfobacteriota bacterium
CTCAGTTTGAGCCCTGGCGGCCTTTTCTGCACCTGATGCATGTTCAAGAAAACGGGATCTGGTGTTCTTCTTATACCTGGCCACCCTGTCCGCCTTAAAGGTCATGGCTTTTCTGCTTCTTATAATGGGCACGCCCTGGGAAGACACATTTTCAAGTGCGTTAGTGCCCGACCGGTCCTTTTCTTCCGGCATGATTTCATCCAGGGAAGGCAATATTGTGTCTGAACCGCTGCCCGAGCCTTTTAACACCTTATAAAATTCAAGTTCGGGTTTTTCCCACAGCGTTTGACCGGCCAGGTGTTTTTCCGCCATAAGCCCGAGCCGTTTCTGAAAATTCTCAGTATCAAAGGACACAGGGGCCGTTCCCCTGCCCACAAGAAGACCGATAAAAAACATCCATCCGCATAAAAAAAACAGGGCAAGATACTTCAGCCTTCCCATGAAGGATTTCACCTTTACATCGTTTCAGGGGCTGACACACCGAGAAGGTCAAGCCCGTTTCTGATCACTGTTTTTACGGCAGAGACCAGACCAAGTCTTGCCAGGGTCAGATCATAATCTTGGGTTAACACCTTGTGTTTATTATAATACCCGTGAAATGCCGAGGCAAGCTTCATCAGATAGGTAAACACCACATGGGGATGAAGGGTGGCTGCGCTTTTTTCCACCTGCTCTGGAAAGGATGCCAGAATTTTAAGCAGATTCATCTCTTCAGGCTCAACCAGGCCTGAAACCGACCCGGTCCATTCCAAAGGACTGTCAGGCGCCATTTTCTCTTCCCTGGCCTTTGCCACAATACTGGATATCCTGGCATGAACATACTGAACATAATACACTGGATTCTCACTGGTTTTCTGCCTGGCCAGCTCAAGATCAAAATCAAGGCCTGAATCATAACTCCGGCTTAAAAAAAGAAAGCGGGCCGCATCCTTTCCCACCTCGTCAACAATATCCCTTAAAGTGACAAATTCCCCTGCCCGGGTGGACATGGCAACGGGTCTGCCCCCCCTTAACAGATTGACCAGCTGTACCAGAATAACATCAAACTGAGCACTGCTCCTTCCTGAGGCCTCAATGGAGGCATTGATTCTCTGAATATAGCCGTGGTGATCCGCTCCCCAGACATCAATAACCCGGGCAAATCCCCGGTCAAACTTTTCCATATGATAGGCAATGTCCGATGCAAAATAAGTTGTCAACCCATTGTTTCTGACAACCACCCTGTCCTTTTCATCACCGTACTGCTCTGTTCTGAACCACAGCGCCCCGTCCTTTTCATAGATAATTCCCTTTTTACGAAAGTCTTCAACTACTTCTGTGATCCTACCGGAATCAAAAAGGGTCTGCTCTCTGAACCAATTGTCAAAAGAGACCCCGAACCGGCTGAGATCCTCTTTTATACCGGTCAGGATGTCCTCTGCAGCAAAACCGGCACAGTCCAAAACAGCCTCCTCTTCATCCTTTTCAAGTATGTCCGCCCCTTTTAAAGTATTGAGCGCTGCAGCAATATCTTTGATATAGCTTCCTTTATAGCAGTCATCAGGGAAATCTACAGCTTCCCCGTTCAGCTCGCGCAGCCTCAGCCATACAGAAAGCCCCAGGGTTCTGATCTGCCTGCCGGAATCATTGATATAATACTCCTTTTGCACATCAAAACCGGCAAAGCCCAGGATATTTCCAATGGCATCCCCCACAGCGGCGCCCCTGCCATGGCCCACATGCAGAGGCCCGGTTGGATTTGCACTGACAAATTCCACCTGAACCTTTTTCCCCTTGCCGACATCTGTTGATCCAAACCTGTCTTTTTCACTGTGTATTTTATCGATGACCTGGTGCCAGGCTTTTTTTTCAAGGAAAAAATTGATAAACCCAGGTCCGGCAATTTCTGTTTTTTCAATTATTTTTTCTTTATCATCCATGGCGCTGATCACAGCCTGGGCAATTTTTCTGGGGGCCATCTTCTGCACAGATGCCGACACCATGGCAAAATTGGTTGATAAATCCCCATGGGAGGCATGGCGGGGCTGCTCAATTTCCATTTCAGGGAAAGACTTAGAGGGAAGCAGGCCCTGTTCAAAGGCTTTTTCAGCCCCGTCCAGTATAAGCTTTTTAATTAAAGATTTTATCATATGAATCAGTTCTCATGCTCTGTAGTATCATCGGGTTCAAATTTCGGGGTATCATCATCACTGTCAATTTCCTTGATATCATCCTCGCTCAAATCCTCACTTGTTTTTTCATCCTTTAGAAGATCCCCGATTTCCACATATTCATCTTCAGGTTCTTCCCTTTCCGCTATTTCTTCCAGATCCGGAAAAGAGTCTATATCATCATAGGGCACAACCATTTTTTCTTCCCCTGATCCCGACAAAAAAGTTTCAGCCGCATCAAAAAGCCTGCAGGAAAGATCAAACGGAGGGAAAAAATTAATCCGTCTCATCTTTTCTATAAACGCATCCCGGCCCAGCCGGATCTGTTCTTTCATATCTTCAAGGTCATATTCTTCCCGGAAAACCTGTGCAAAAAAACCAGGTTCCCCCTCACTGGCCTCGGAAATAATAAATAGATTTTTGCTGGTATCCACTTCAAATGTAAATTTTTGTTTCATCTATTTTCTCCTTAAACTTATAAAAGCTTATCTATCCTGTCATATCATATCAGTCATAATAAAAAATTAAAATAAATCTTTGAATTATAGTTCAATTTGGCGTGGTGTCAATATCAACATGAAGCCCCCATGAAAAACAGGGCTGCATTATCAATCAAAGCCCAGGTCTGCAAAAACATCCCTATTCTGCAAAAAAGTATTTATCATCATTACAGGCTGCGGCCATGCACTCAACAATGAAACTTTTACTTGATCATCAAGTTTTAGCCTCAGGCAGGGGCCAGTTGAAAAAAGTTTCATATCAAGCTTAAAATTGGGTATTGACCTTGACCATTCCCTGTGGTATAAATCCCGATAAATTGAATACGGAGGAGTGGCCGAGCGGCTGAAGGCGGCGGTCTTGAAAACCGTTAAGTGTCAAAGCTTCGTGGGTTCGAATCCTACCTCCTCCGCCACACACACCTGAAACGGAGAAATGGCCGAGTGGCTGAAGGCGCTCGCCTGCTAAGCGAGTATGGGGGTAAAACTCCATCGAGAGTTCGAATCTCTCTTTCTCCGCCAATTAAAAAGCAAACGGGCTGATCAAAACAGCCCGTTTTTGTATAACACCCCCTCAAATTATAAAAATCTCCTCTCTCTCAACCCAATAGATTTTTAACCATTTTTTTAAAATCAAACGAATGAAATTCGTCTCAAGACCGGGAACTAATGAAAACGCTTTTGCGTTTTCTGTTAAATCCTGATTACCCGGGCAAAATAATAATCAAAACAAACCATCATTATTTACCCTGATCTTTACCGCTCAAAATCTTTTCCAGGAGAACCTTGGTGATCATATAAGTTGGTTTTATGCCTTCTCTTCCCATGGCACCGGCGGCCAGGGTGTTTCCCGTCAGAAGGGGGTTGTCAGAGGCATAATAGGCATAACGTATGGCAATATCCCGGGGGATATTTCCCTTGATGACGGCTGCGCTGATGGCCTTCTGATAATGCCCGCCCTCCATTTCAAGGCCCACCGCCTTCCAGTCCTTCTTAAACATTTCCAGTACATCTTTGTTCTGAAGGGACGTTCCCAGGACTGTGGCCATAGTACCGGTATACACATCCACGTCATCGTCAAAATCATCTTCATGCAGTTCATTATCCAGGATATAATTATCTGAAGAGCCTTCGCATACATGGGCCGTGGCCAGCATGACATCGCCTTTCTGCCCGGTCAGGATACCGGCCTTTCCCATTACAGAAACGGACTCAAAATTAAAAACAATATCCTTTCCTTCTTTTGCCAGGGGTTTAAGAAGTCTATCCATGACTTCAAAGGCCTGCACGCCAAAGGCATAGTTCATCACCAGAATAACCGGTTTTTTTTCTTTTATTAAGACCATATCGATATTTAAGCCTGGTAAAGAGGAAATGGTTTCAAGCTGTTTTGTATCAATGATCTGACAGTCAATCTTGGTACCTGACCGGTCCGGAATCGGATAGCATCCGTTTTTTTCTGCAACCCCCATGATATCCATCTTTTTTTCACTGATCTCAACAAAAAAACCATAAAGATCATCCTTTTCGTATTTTAATTCCACGCTGCTGTGCTGTACGGCTTCATAGCCATAGAGCACATTGACAACACTGTGAAGATTGGCACTGACAATGTGCACGGGCCGATCCTGGAATTGAAGGGATATCAGCATTTCCTTGATATTGTCCGCCCAGATGCTGCCGTACCGCTGGTGACCGATAATATTCATCAGAGACGGGGTCAGATAAACCACCAGGGCATTGTCTTCACTGTGAGATTCATTCTCCACCCGCTTGCCGAGATTGTAAATCAGAGAAAAAAACCCATTGTTGCGGTTGCTTTCCGTTCTGTTCTTTTCAAAGGATTCATACACCTCCTTTGTTTCATGGTAGGTCCGGCCCAGGATAATACTCAAATTCCACAATGCCGAGTCCAGATCACCGCATTCAGACCGGTTGGCACAGATCTGCTTTTCAAGGGTGTTCCACTCCAGTCTTGGCTTGCCGTTATCATCCTGGATTCTGCGGTAAATTTTTCTGGCTTCAATATTTAAAAATGTCAGGTGGGTTAATATATCATAAATCTCACTCAACCCCCTTGATATGATAAAACAGAACTCCTTTTCATTGAGTTTATAGCAGGTCCGCCGTCTTTTAAGGGGGACAATCTTCTCAAAAGGAGTATCTTCAAACTGCTCTTCATCGGTAAGAATGATCTTGACTGCATTTTCAATCCCTTTGGGCAGTCTGTCAATCACATATTCCAGACCACTGAGTTCCACAACCTTCTGATCGTTCATGGAGCCGTAAATTTCCGGACTTAAATCTTTAAGGCAGCCTTCCAGTGCCTTGCCGAATTTTCCCGAGGGCCGGTAAAATCCTCTTATGGCAAGGGCCTCTGCAATGGCTTTAAATTCTCTAATGGCAAGTCTGGCCCGCTGTGCACCTGTGAGTTCCTGCATATACATTCCTTTGAATCATGGTTTTGGTTTTTACCAGAACCATATGGTATTATACAGAAACAGTCAAGCACCAGAAACACCTTTTGGCTGTTCTGTCTGATAATCCACCGGGCATTGAAAAAAACAGATCCTGAAAACATACGATGTGCATCTCCCCCTTAGTTAGGGGTGACCCGGTCACCCATGCCGTCGGAGATCTCTTCTTTTTGCTTTGTTCAGCTTTCAATTTGTCAACGCTTTTTTACCCTTGATTTCTATACCAATAAAAAGTATATTTATTTACATGGACTGGACTGTAAGCATAAGCAAGAAGGTATCAAAAATGATTTCAAAGCTTCCCAGGAGTATTCAGAAATCTTTGATCGCTCTTCTTGCAGACATTGAAGACAAAGGCCCGGTCCGTGGTACATGGACAAATTATGGTAAATTTTCGCCATCCCGGCATCACTGCCACATAAAGAAGGGAAAGCCAATCTATGTAGTGTTTGAACGAAAACTCACCCATCTGCTGCGTTGCTGCAAAAATTTACCAAATTATATAATCGGGCCTCATGTACCTAAGTACACTCCGCCCTCTTTTATCAAAATTTGGTAAATTTTTTTGCGCCTTGCACCTGGGCAAGTTTTAGTCCAAACACGGGGTTTTCGTTCAGACACTATGTAGCAGTGTGGGAGGTGACAGATAAAAAAGTACAACTCGTGGATGTCATCTATGTTGGAACATACGAAAAAGCCCCCTATTGAACTAAGGTTCCTGGGCCCGGCTGAAACTCAACAACCACCGTCTAAAGACGGAGGGTTGAAATTAAGGACTGAAAGTCCGGATACGGGTCCAAGACCCGTCCTGTACGTACTCGTGCTCGTGCTCGTGCTCGTGCTCGTGCTCGTGCTCGTAAACGTAAACGTAAACGGAGTAATAATTCATAATATTAGATCATGAAAAAATAGATGTTTATAAAGTCTCCATTGAATTCATGGCTATTGCGATCAAAATAGCTGATAGTATTCCAAGAGGGTATTCTTCGCTTGC
>JAYEJJ010000085.1:0-4757 GCA_034660495.1 Thermodesulfobacteriota bacterium
CGTTGGAACTGAAGGGCGCTCATACCTGACGTCTGCGTTGTCACCAAATACGCAGCCCAAAACCAGATCGACAGGGGCTGCCGGGTTCGGTGCATGACAGTGCCAGCTGTAAGGCTAACCTGGTGCCAGCACTGACGACATTCCAGTACGCGTGGTCTGGTTTGAAGACGCCACGGATCACCAACCTGACTACAGGATGGGCATTCAAAACCTTCTGGCCACCGGACACGCTCCAAGTGGCGAGCGCAAGCAGCTTCATCAGGGAAGAGATGCTGAAACTCCAACAGGGTTCGAGGGTAATCTGACATACGCCGGATTCTACCCCAAATCGCCTACCTGTGTCAACCGGATAGGCATACATTCTCCTTCTATAAGGATATTTAGTGCTTGAACGAAAACTCACCCATCTGCTGCGTTGCTGCAAAATTTTGAAATCCTCATGTACATGAGTACACTCCGGTTTCAAAATTTCTTGCGCCTTGCATATGGGCAAATTTTCGTCCAAGCACGGTTTTCGGTCAGGCACTATTTAGGGGTCATCTTTGACTGACTCGTCTTCCCAGTAAGAAGATGTACCTGGCAAGTTCATCCACCGGGCCGGACAGCAGCGATGTCAGACGCTCGGTATCTTTTGGCCACTCTTTCCCGGCATGACAGATCACCAGCGGGATCACAATGGGCAGCCCACCTCCCCTGCACTTCTGCTGTTTGATATGCAGACGCCAGATCTTGATCATATATTCCAGCAGCTGGAGATGCACATACTGGTCATAGCAGCTTTTATGCTCAAACAGCACATAGACGAGTCCCTGGCTGCCGCCAGTCAGATTCACCCGGTACAGGATGTCGGAATAATAATCAGCCAGCTCTTTTTCAATGAAGCTGTCCTTGCTGATCTCCAGGGGGTTCAGGTCCATCAGAGCCAGCACTTTGTCCGACAGTTTGCTGGTTAAAAGACTGCGGGCATTTTCCTTATTGCTGTAGGCCTCCCTGAACACCTTGTCATGGGGATTGACCACCTTGCTGTTATTTTTCTCGTCTGTCATGATGAAATTTTACCCTTCAGGGGGGGATTCAGTCAAGGGGTAATCTGTCCTTTTCAAATTTTAACAGGTGTTCTTTCCTACGTGTGACCTTTAGGTTATAGCACCTGTGGGTAATGTGCCATAAAAAGCCAGGAAAACGACAATAAGGCAGGCCCGACAATAAGGCAGGCCTGATAATCATATAAAGGGCTTATCAAAAACAAGCGCTGGCTTTTGCTCCTTTTAAGCCGTGTGGAAGCCAGTTCTCCAGGGGAATTTTAGGGATTCCCCTGGAAAACTGGACTGGGCAAATTGAAAAAATGAAAAGGCACCTCCCTAATTATAGAAACAATTGCTATAATTAGCCACGGCATGGTACTGAAGATTTTCTGGGGTCCAGATGGACCAGGGGCCGTGTATTAAGCGTCATACGCTGATGCACACTCGCCTTGAACCCGATGGGTGACCCCCGCTCTTTTTACTTGCAAAAGAATGTAAATATGGTTAAATTAAACCCATGGATACTCACAATACTCACAACGAAAATCAAAAAGATAAATATGACAGCCCCTGGAAAGAGGGCATTGAGCTCTATTTCAAAGAACTGATGGAATTCTATTTCCCGGAAATTGCTGTGGAAATAGACTGGAGTAAACCATATGAATTCCTGGACAAGGAACTTCAAAGTGTTGTGCGGGATGCGGAACTGGGCTTACGTCACGCGGATAAACTTGTCAAGGTGTGGTCTCTTAAGGGGGAAACGTTCAATGTGATGATTCATATTGAGGTCCAGGGGGATAAAGATCCGGCTTTTGAGAGACGAATGTACATTTACAACTACAGGATTTTTGATAAGCGCTATCTGCCGGTTACAAGCCTTGCCATCCTGGCTGACGAAAACGATTCCTGGCGGCCGGAAAGTTACAGTATGGAACAGTGGGGCTGTAAAATAAACTTTTCATTCCCCATGGTAAAACTCAATGATTACAACGAAGCCATTGACCACCTTCTCAAGGAGACAAACCCCTTTGCCATAATAACGGCAGCCCATTTAAAAACAAAAGCCACAAAGGGAGATCCCCAGTCAAGGTACTCATGGAGATGGACAATTACTACAGCTCTTTATGAAAGAGGATTTTCAAAACAGGACATTCTCGAAATATACAGGCTGATTGACTGGATGATGACGCTGCCGGAAGAGTTAACAAAACGATTTACCCAAGACCTTATCAATTATGAGGAGGAGAAAAAAATGCCATATATAATGAGTGCGGAAAGGATTGGTATGGAGAAAGGCCAGCTCTCCGAAGCAAGGGAAATGGTTCTAAAAGCCCTTGATACAAAATTCAGTAAAAAAGTGCCTGCGGATGTTTATAAAACGATAAACATAGTTAACAACAGGCTGTTACTGAAGGATCTCCTTGGATCTGCCATTTTAAGCAAAGACCTGGAGAGTTTCAGAAAAATACTCCAGGAAATACCCCCTGAACAGATGCAGTGATTATCCCGGGGTCTTACGGCCATGGCCCTTGCCTCAGCCACATACCGCCGGCGGCTGGCACTGCTGATCTCCCGGGGCCGGATATCATAAACCCCTGCCACAATATCAAAAAGCCTTTCCACTGTAATAAGGAATATTGCCCGGGATCCTTTACGATTTGCGCCTGCACTGAAACAAAAAAATCATGTTGAGTATACCTAACACCATACCACTATAAATAAAAAAACCAAATCCTGTTTGTTTTTCCCCAATAACGTCAAAAAGGCAGGCCTGACCCCAGCTTTTAAAACCAGCACCGGTGGCTGAACTTCAACCAGCAGGTGTAGAGTCGAAGCAGATAGAAGATGACAAATTTCTGGAAAACGTCTTTTGCAGGATGGCGAATTTTTTTCAATACCCAGGGGCTGACAACAGGAAAAATCTGAATGCCCCAGACCAGGACATCTTTGACACGGTTGCAGGCAAACCGCCCGGGAAATTTTCTTCGCAGCGCAATCTGGCCTGAAACCACCCGTTTCTGTTTTTTTACCAGTGCGTGCCATGTGGCCCTGGCCGGATAGTTCATCACGTTGTCTGCATCATAATACTGCACAAACCCGGCATCCTGCACCCGGGTCCCGAACTCCACATCCCCGCCGGAAAACAGTTCCGGATCAAACCCGCCGCACCGCTCAATCACTTTTTTTGCTACAAACAGGCAGGCTGTGGGAGCGTATCCATCATGTTTCATATAATCTGCCACGGGGAACCCTATGGCCATATGGTATCTTTCATATATGCCCGGGTTCTCAGATCCCCACCCCGGCACCACCCGGATGCGGCACCCGATATAATCGCCCCTGCCCTGGTCCAGGCAGGCAACCCCTTTTTCCAGCCAGTCCTCCGGCACCGTCATATTGGCATCGATAAACGCCAGGTACCGCCCGGATGCCAAACGTATCCCTGTGTTCCTGGCTGCATAGGAACTCTGCACCGGCTCTTTTGCCACAATAATGTTGCCGCTAAACACGGCAGCAATTTTCTCGATCACTGCAAAAGTCTGGTCAGTGGAATTGTTATCCACAACAATGATCTCAAACCGGTCTCCGGGATAACGCTGCCGGAACAGCGCATGCAGGGTAGCCGCGATGCCCCGGCTGTCGTTATACACCGGCACCACCACGGAAATTATTGTTTGTATTTGGGGTCGGACCGGCCCAACCATTTTAATTTTCATATTTAATTTTCATATTTAATTTTCATAAAATATGCTCCATAAAAGTCGATTTTCAGGGTATAAACAAAGCTTAGAAGGCCCATTTTGGTACCCAAATGGGCCTTCTAAGGACTGAAATCAAACGTTTTTTAGCATTTTCTATTTACATATCAATCAGTTACTTCGGTCCGACCCAGACGTCAAAAACCAAATCCTGTTTGTTTTTCCCCAATAACGTCAAAAAGGCAGGCCTGACCCCGGCTTTTTTCAATCAGTTATCTCGATCCGATCCCGACAAAGCGCAATCAGTTACCTCGGTCCGACCCGACAATACAAGGCAGAGGCCGGGACGCAGGGGCGGGGGAAGCAGGGTATAGGCCAGGTTGACCAGGCGGTATCGGCGTTTTCTGCTCAATCGGCCGTTGGCGTGATCCAGGTACTGATAATCGAAATAATTTTCAAAGGAGCGCTCCTGAATGGTAAATCCTGCACGGGAGGCATAATCTGATATTTCAGTCATGGTGTATTCACGAAAGTGTGAGGGGTTGAGGGGAGTTTCCGCGATAAGGTTGTAGGGGGTTCTTCCCGGCCATGATCAACAGCCGACGGTGCAGGGCTACGGCATTGGGCGTCTGAAGAATAATCACCCCTTCCTCCTTCAAAAGGGTTTTTAAAAACGTCAGCACCAGGAGCGGTGAGGTGTGCAGGTGCCCCAGCACCTCGGCAAACAGAATAATATCATATGCCGGCAGATCGGTCCGGCACTTTTCCGGATACTGGGTGTCATTCAGGTCAAACTGGTAATGATGTCCGGTGATTGTTTTGCCGTCCGGCCGGAACCCCAGCGTGATGAGATTCAAATAGTGTAACGCTTTTCAATCCGTCTAATTCAGACGGTTGAAGCATTTCTTTCTTTCTTTAAATTAAGTCAGTTATAATAAAATCGTTGCGTCGTTCAACAATCAAAATAGTGTAACGCCATCAATATTTCTCCAATATTACAGCAAATTGCAAAATATTATGACTTTTTCAGCGC
>JAYEJJ010000086.1:0-4726 GCA_034660495.1 Thermodesulfobacteriota bacterium
TGTTTGAGGACCAGTGGCCGCAGGTCGCCGATTTTTAGCCTGGCAGGGAAAAAGTCCTCCGTCGTTCTCGTTCCTGACAGGCAACCGCTGGGGGCGGCGGTATTCAAAAAACTTGATGATCGAGTGACACGTTAAAATAATATTTACCTTAGAGATCTGGAGGTTAGGATGCCCAACGAATTTAATGCAGACGATATTTTTGAAATGGCCGTGCAGATTGAAAAAAACGGTGCCGCATTTTACAGACAAGCCGCAGAAAAAGTTGAAAACCAGGACCATAAAAAATTTCTCCTTGAGCTGGCAGCCATGGAAGATGACCACGAAAAAACCTTTGAAACATTAAAAAAAGAGCTTACGGAAAACGAAAAAAAATCCACGGTGTTTGATCCCGGGGATGAAAATTTTCTCTATCTGAAAGCACTGGCAGATATGAGAGTATTTTATGAAAAAGAGACACCCGGGGATGATTTCAAAGACATTGTCAAGTCCGCCCTGCAGACGGAAAAGGACTCCATTGTGTTTTACCTGGGCATGAAGGAACTTGTTTCTGAAAAAAGAGGGAAACACCGGCTCAATGACATTATCCACGAAGAGATGGGCCACATCCGGATGCTGGTGGAAAAAGCCGGCCAGATATGATCATCTAAAATGATATAAACCGGCATGGCCGGACCATGATCACCGACCCGGCCACAACGAAGAATGAAACTCCGCCAATGGCAATGCTCTGACGAGTGTTTCTTATAAAAAGGGAAAAGCATATGAAATGGAGGCAGTTTTTTACCCCGGCCCAGTCATTGGACATTAATGAGGCTGAAAAACTTATCTCAGAACATTCAGCTGAAGAAATAAACATCATTGATGTAAGGCAGCCGTCTGAATACGAGAAAGGTCATATTCCAGGGGCATGGCTGATCCCCCTGCCTGATCTGCCTGCGAGGATGGACGAACTGGATTCTGAAATGCCCTCGCTGGTGTATTGCGCCATTGGCGGGCAAAGCCGCGTGGCTGTTCAGATGCTTGATGAAGAAGGGTATAAGGCGTTTAACCTTTCCGGCGGCATAAAAGCCTGGACCTCAAAAACAGCCGTTGGTCCCCAGGATCATGGCATCCATCTTTTCAAAGGCAGTGAATCCCCCGCGGAAATATTAAATATTGCCTTTTCCCTTGAACAGGGGTTGGAAAATTTTTATATTCTACTTGAAAAAGATGCAAAACATAAAAAGGTCAAAGACCTGTTTTCAAAACTGAGCAGAATTGAAATCCAGCACCAGCATGCCATTCATAAGGCGTACAATCAAATCAGCTCAGATCCAGTGGACTGGGAAACCTTTAAACACCAGGGGGAGTCCCAGGTAATAGAAGGTGGGCTGTCTTCAGAGGAATATATTGCCCTTTTCAACCCGGATCTGAATTCTGAAGTTGAGGTGATCTCTCTGGCCATGTCCATAGAAGCCCAGGCCATTGATCTCTATCACAGAGCCCTGCGGCAGACAAACCCCCCGGAGGCCAAAAAAATCATCCAAAACATTGCAGACGAGGAAAAAGAGCATATCAAAAGCCTTGGCAGGCTGATGGAATCCCTTTAATCCCTGCCATGGCGCTATCCCTGAAGAGCGCTGCCGACTGAAATACCCGGCAGCGCTTTGTCCTCATGTGATGCTTTGTCCTCATCTGATCTGGTTTAGATCTGGTTTAATGATTACTCTATGAAAAATCAAAAAATCAGGTATGACACTTTGAACAACTGACAGGACCGGATTTTTTATCTGCCTTTTTCAGGTCCCGGTGACATTTCATACACGACTTGTACATGACCTGCTTCTTTTTAAGTTTTCCCTGGTCAATCAAATCCTTTATGCCGCCTTTTTCCATAGGGAAAATCGAGTGACAGACACTGCAGTCGCCAAGGGCACTCTGATGAAGGCTGTGGGGAAAATCAACGGGTCCCCGGCTTCCACTGTCAAGGACAATCTCTTCTGCCCCTTTTTCCTGAACAGCCACAACCACAGCTGCCGCAAATAAAATTACCAAAATTACTGACAAACTTAATTTGAATTTCATAACATCTTCCTTAAATCCTTTTGTCGATGATCAATTTCTTTTACCTGTGAAAGGTTCTTTAGAACCAGCATGGCCGGCCCGTGATCATCGACGCAGCCGCAGCAAAGCAGCAAAGAATGAAACGCCGCCAACGGTAAAGCATTGACGAGCGTTTCTTATAAAAAAATCAGGCACAAAGACTTGATCATCGAGTTAAACTTATAATTACCCGACAGCTTCTTCATAACTTATTCCAAGGGCCTGTGCAACCCCTTTTCCATAGTTCACGTCTGCTTTACTGCAGTTCTGGATATGGCGTTTCTTAATTTTTTCCGGGGCATCTCCCATGGCTCTGGCTGTATTTTCAAAAAGCACCTGCTGCTGTTCCGGGGACATAATCTGGAACAATTTACCGGGCTGGCTGTAATAATCATCATCATCCTCACGGTGATCCCAGTTGCAGGCACTGCCCTGGAGCTCCAGAGGCGGCTCTTTGAATTCCGGCTGCTCCTGCCATTCTCCGTAGCTGTTGGGTTCATACCCAAGAGTGCTGCCGCTGTTTCCGTCAACCCTCATCATTCCGTCGCGGTGAAAGGTATGAACCGGGCATACTGCGCGGTTCACAGGAATCAGGTGATGATTGACCCCAAGGCGGTAACGCTGGGCATCCCCGTAAGAAAAAAGACGTCCCTGGAGCATTTTGTCAGGGGAAAACCCAATCCCGGGAACAATATTGACTGGATTAAATGCGGCCTGCTCAACCTCGGCGAAATAATTTTCAGGATTTTTATTCAGCTCCAGCACCCCCACGTCAATCAGGGGATAGTCCCCGTGGGGCCAGACTTTGGTCAGATCAAAGGGGTTAAAGGGGAAATTTGCAGCCTCTTTTTCTGGGCCCACCTGAATTTTCATATCCCATTGGGGAAATTCTTTATTATCAATACTCTCTAAAAGATCCCGCTGGTGACTTTCCCGGCATTTTCCAATGGTCTTTTCAGCCTCTTCGTCGGTGAGATTTTTTATTCCCTGCCGTGTTTTAAAATGAAATTTTACCCAGAACCGTTCATTGTCTGCATTGATCAGGCTGAAGGTATGGCTGCCGAACCCGTGCATATGGCGGTAGGACATGGGGATCCCCCTGTCACTCATGGTAATGGTTACCTGATGCAGGGCTTCGGGCAGAGATGTCCAGAAATCCCAGTTGTTAAGGGCACTTCTCAGATTGGTCCGGGGATCTCTTTTAACCGCATGGTTAAGATCGGGGAACTTCATAGGGTCTTTTAAAAAAAATACGGGGGTGTTGTTGCCGACCAGATCCCAGTTCCCTTCATCTGTGTAAAATTTAAGAGCAAACCCGCGGATATCACGTTCAGCATTATAGTGCAGTTCATTTGACTTCATACCAGTTTCTATTATAATATAAGGTAAAAAAAGTACGAAGTCATATGAAACGCACTATAGCCGCACCGCGCTCTCCTGCCACCGTGGAAAAACGGGCAAAACAATTTGTCTTTTTTCCAGGTTTTTCAAAAATACGTGCTCTTGTGTATTTTGTGATGTCGTTTGTTACGGTAAACGTCCCGTAAGCCCCTGAACCTTTTGCGTGCATACGCCGCTCGGGTATAACTTCCCGGTCAAAATGGGCCAGTTTCTCCAGAAACCAGACATCCTGAAGCAACTGGGGGCCTCTGGGACCGGCTGTCATTACGTTCTGATTATCCGCAACCGGGGCACCCACATTGTTAGTTAATTTTTTTTCAGACATGGCAAATCTCCCTGAATTTTAAACAGGTTAACGATCAGGCCCAGCGCCTTTTCCAAAACAGGACACAAAAACCTGATCATTGGGTTTTAAGGTAATATTCAATCCAGGATTTCCATCAACTTACCACAGCATGGCGGCACCCTGTCGTCCTTTTTAAGTTCAACATACTTGTTGCAGGTCTGACAATAGCACCGGCATTCATTGTCCACATATACTTCCGGGTAAGTTTCTCCTGATCCTTTTCCAGCCCCTTCCCCTTCAATGGAAAAACGGGCCACCGTGTCCGTTGCCGGAACATACTGACCCACGGGAACCAGTTTTTTATTGAATCTCACGCAGTCAACAACAGTGCGTCACAAGGCTTCCATTTATGTCTTTTCATCGGCGGTTTCAGGGGTAAACTCTACCAGGTTTTTCTGAATGTCAATTTTCATGATCTATCTCCTTATTTTATTTGAAAGTGTTAAGTTTTAAGTGTTAAGTGTTAAGTTTTAAGTGTTAAGTGTTAAGTGTTAAGTGTTAAGTGTTAAGTGTTAAGTGTAAAATCAGTGACGGCAAACGGCTTTCATGTTTTGTTGTGCCTGTCAGGGCATGGCCGTTATATGAAAGTTTTAAGTGTTAAGTTTTAAGCCAGTGACGGCAGCCGGCTTTCATGTTTTGTTTTGCCCGTCAGGGCATGGACGTTATATCATATTTGTTTTCTATGGTGGTATTGAATTTTTCGTATCCAGTAACCACCTGAAAAGTGATAATTTAACAACTTAAAAAGTAATAATTTCAAAGCCCTTTTCCATGGGGCGCATTCCCATTTTCCCGGTCGACCAGCTAACTTTTTTAGCATGAATTAAATGTTTAGAAATCAAATAGTTAAAGTGATCTCAGTATTGTGTATTTTTAACAAAGGTTTTCTGCTATGCC
>JAYEJJ010000087.1:0-20808 GCA_034660495.1 Thermodesulfobacteriota bacterium
GTTGCTCAATCGGAAATGCTTCCATTGATGCCGTAAGGAAATATATTGAATCTCAGGGTTAGCGAGTCCGGCAATTCATCCCCTGAGCTAAAGACTCAGGGGTTTTCTTGCCGGTTTTCTATAAAATGAATAAAAAATCTGTGTGTTCTGTGGTTAGAAATAATGAGAGAAGAAACATGATTCCCGGTTTTGAAGAAATTGTTGAACAAAGGATATTAAAAGCCCAGGAAAACGGGGACATGGACAACCTCCCCGGCACAGGAAAACCCCTGACCTTTGAGGATGAAAATGTGCCTGAAGAACTGAGACTGTCGTGTAAAATTTTAAAAAATTCAGGTTTTCTACCCCCGGAACTGACCTTGAAAAAACAGATCAGACACACAGAAGACCTTCTGGAAAAACTGGAACCGGATTCCCCGGAAAGGGGAAAGGTTCAGAAAAAACTTAATTTTTTATTTACCAAACTAAACACCATGAGGGGAACCGCCCGGATGTCTCCCATGCTTGAAATGTACCGGGACAATATTATAAAAAGGATGTCATGAAATTTAAAAAATACGATAAGGAAGGCATTTTTAAAAGTCTTTTTGCCGCCTATTTTGTTATTCTGCTCCACGTTTTTTTTCTGGCAGGAACCGGGGTGACGGTGGTGCTCTTCAGGGGGGTATACCACTATCTGCCCTGGATAATGGCCGGTCTGGCCCTGCTGATTATTGCATTGTTCTGGCTGTTTTATTTCAGGATAAAAAAAAGCAGCCAGGACTTGAAGGATCTGATGTCCTTTCCGGAATTCAGACACAGAAATCTCGAAATAAAGCTGCTAGGCGGTATGGCATCCGTTAAAATCAACGGCGCAGAAAACCACCCGGACTACAGCCACTCCCTTTTGTCCCACGACTCCCCCATGGCCATGCTTGAGGAATCCAGCGGAATTGAAAACAGCAGCCTGACAGAACTTGCCGCTCTCTACGAAAAAGAGCTTTTGTCACTGGAAGAATTTGAAGCAGCTAAAAAAAAAATACTCTATTAAGGAATGCAAACCACAGAATACACAGAACACTCAGAAAAAAAAATGAATAAAAATTCTGTGTATTCTGTGGTTAAAAATAAAAAAGGGGGCCCATGATGCAGAAATTAAGACTGGCTCTTCTGTCCGGCGGCACGTCATCGGAAAGAGAGGTTTCTTTAAACAGCGGCAGTCAGGTATATGAATGTCTTGACAAGGAAAAATATGATATCAAGCGGTATGATCCCCAGACAGACCTGACACAGCTGGTCCTTGACAAAGATCATATTGATGCGGCCCTGTTGATTCTCCACGGTCCTTATGGAGAGGACGGCACGGTCCAGGGTCTGCTTGACCTTCTTGGCATTCCCTATCAGGGGACGGGCGTGCTGGGCAGCGCCCTTGCCATGAACAAACTTGCCGCCAAACAGATGTACAGGACCGCTGATATTCCCATACCCGAGTTTCTCTTTTTTACCCGACATGATCCTGTGAATATTTCACTGTGCATCAGACAGCTGGGCCTGCCTGTGGTGGTGAAACCGATGTGCGCCGGGTCCAGCAAGGGGCTGACCATTGTAAAAAAGGAAAAAGATCTCACCCCTGCTGTTGAAGCGGCATTTCACCATGATGACACCGTTCTTGTGGAAACATACATCAGCAACGGGATTGAGCTTACCTGCGGGGTAATCGGCAATAAAGACCTTGAGGCCCTGCCGGTGATTGAAATTATACCTGGAAACGGATATGAGTTTTTTGATTACAATGCCAAATATCTGGAAGGGGCCACAGAAGAAATCTGCCCGGCCCGTATCAGTGACACCATCCGAAAAAAAGTTCAGGAATATGCGGTCTCCGCCCACAAGGCTCTGTTTTTAAAAGGATACAGCCGAACAGACATGATTTTGAAAAACGATGAATTGTTTATCCTTGAAACCAACACCATACCCGGCATGACACAAACCAGTCTGTATCCCCAGGCGGCGGCGGCTGCCGGATACCCGTTTTCAGAACTTCTCGACAAATTAATACAGCTCGGTCTTGAAAAATAGATTTTTTACTTGATAATCGAATTTTATTACCAATCACTCGGTTATCAAGTTTTTATGGAAGGCCCGATTAAGAGCCCCCAGCGGTATCCAAAAAACTTGATGATCGAGAATCAAGCATTTAAAACGCATAAAGGAGTATAAGATAAAATGAAAATCCTGGTTGTGGGAAGCGGGGGCAGAGAACATGCCCTGACATGGAAAATTGCTGACAGTCATCTTGTTGAAAAAATCTATTGCGCCCCCGGCAATGCCGGCACCGCGCAATTTGCTGAATCTGTACCCATAAATGCCGATGACATTGACAAACTGGCCCTGTTTGCCCAGGAAAATAAAATTGATCTCACTGTGGTAGGGCCTGAAGTCCCCCTTGCCAAAGGTATCTCAGACGTCTTCCAGAAAAAGGGGCTTAAGATTTTTGGCCCGGATAAAAAGGCGGCCCGGCTGGAGGCCAGTAAAATCTTTGCCAAAAAAATAATGAACAAATACAATATTCCAACGGCAAAAGGGCATGCCTTTACCGATGCAGACAAAGCAAAAAATTATGTACGATCAATGCCCCTGCCCATTGTGGTAAAAGCCGACGGCCTGGCTGCCGGAAAAGGGGTTATTATCTGTACATCACAGCAGGAAGCCTTTGATGCCATTGATGACATGATCACAAAAAAAATCTTTGGCAGTGCCGGGGAAAACATTCTGGTTGAAGAATGCCTGGAAGGGGAAGAAGCCTCGTTTATTGCATTAACCGACGGTAAAACCGTTCTGCCCCTGCCCTCTTCCCAGGATCATAAAAGAATCTTTGACAATGACCAGGGACCCAACACAGGCGGGATGGGGGCCTACTCCCCGGCCCCGGTCCTGGACTACCTGATGAGTAAAAAAACCATGGAAGAAGTTATGATTCCTGCAGTGAAGGGCATGAAAAAAGAAGGATGTCGGTTCAAGGGGGTTCTTTATGCCGGTCTTATGATCAAAAAAGACGAGATCAAGGTGCTGGAATTCAATGTCAGACTTGGCGATCCTGAGACCCAGCCCATTCTCATGCGCCTGGAAAATGACCTGGTCCCCCTGATGAAAGCCTGTGTCACCGGAGACCTTCGCCGATTCAACACCCGGATAGACAAAAAAAGCACCATGTGCGTTGTCATGTCAGCCGGCGGGTATCCCGGCGCCTATGACAAGGGAGCAGTCATATCCGGCATTGATGAGGCCGACAAAGACGAAAACACCAAGGTATTTCATGCAGGGACCCGGATGGTTGACAATCAGATCACGGCATGCGGCGGACGGGTACTCGGGGTGACCTCAAAGGGAAACACCATTCAGGACGTCATGGACAATGCCTATGCGGCATGCAAAAAAATATCCTGGCAGGGCCATTTCTACAGAACCGACATCGGCGCCAAGGCCATTGCCCGGCTGAACATACCCCCAAAAGTCGGCATCGTCATGGGAAGCGATTCAGACCTGCCTGTGATGGAAGGCGCCATGAAACTCCTCAAACAGATGGATATCCCCTATGAAATGACCATTGCCTCTGCCCACCGGACACCGGACAGGGCAATGGCCTTTGCCCGGTCAGCCAGAGATAAGGGCATGTGCGTGATAATCGCCGGTGCAGGGCATGCCGCCCATCTGGCCGGCGTACTGGCCGCCCATACCCCCCTTCCTGTACTGGGAGTTCCCATTGATTCCTCTGCCCTGCTGGGCATGGATTCTCTGCTGTCCACCGTGCAGATGCCCCCGGGCATCCCTGTTGCCGCCATGGCTGTGGGCAAACCAGGGGCTGTCAATGCCGGTGTATTTGCCGCCCAGCTCCTTGCTGTAAATGACCAGCGCATTGGGGAGCAGCTGACCCTGTACAGAAAAACCATGGCGGAAAAGGTGGAGAAAAAGGCTGAACTGCTTGGATAAAAACAAAAAAGTCTTCCGTATCAATGCTGTAAATCCTGAAAAAGAGCTGATGACAAGGGCGGCTGATCTCATAAAAAAGGGCGGGGTGGTTGTGTTTCCAACAAAGCACCTCTATGGAATTGCCGTTGATGCCAGATGTGTACAGGCGGTGGAAAAGGTGTTTAAAATCAAGCACCGCGCCAGAAACAACCCTTTACTGGTGCTGGTTCATAAAAAAGAAGAACTGGCCGCCCTTGTTAAATCAACACCTGCTGCTGCCCTGAAGATTATGGAAAAATTCTGGCCCGGGGATGTCACCCTTGTATTTGAGGCAGGAGAACATGTTCCCGGCATTTTAACCTCAAATACCGGGAAAATCGGCATAAGAATGCCAGCCCACCCTGTTGCCCGGGCCCTTGTAAACGAAACCGGCATTCCCGTAACCGGAACCAGCGCCAATATTTCAGGCACCATTGGGGCATCCTGTATCCAGGATCTGAGCCGGAAAATTATAAAACAGGCGGATCTGGTTCTTGACGCAGGCCGGCTTGAAGGCGGTATCGGGTCAACCGTGGTGGATGTTACCATTGACCCTGTAACGGTATTACGGCAGGGCCCTGTTTATATTGATTAACGGCCATGCCTTGACAGGCACAACAAATTTGCTGTTAGCTGTTAGCTGTTAGCTGTTAGCTTTTAGCTGTTAGCTGTTAGGTTTTAACTGAGTACTGATGGCTGACGGCTGAAGGCTTTCATATTAAACCACCCTGATCTTATACTGATTTCTGCCATTTTCCTTTGCTTTGTAAAGCTGCTGGTCTGCCTCTTCAACCAGATGTCTTGAAGAAAGGCCTTTTTTGCCGGGAACTGCGCAGGCTCCCCCCAGGCTTACAGTTAAAAAAGAAGAGACATCTGAATCTTCATGGACTATCTTCATTTTTTCAACATCACTGAGAATTTTTCCGGCAATAAGCGCTGCCCCGGCTTTATCAGTATCTGGAAGTATGACCACAAACTCTTCACCCCCGTATCTGGCCACAAAATCTCCGGATCTATTGGGAATATCTGCTATCAATTCTGCCACCCGTTTCAAACAATCATCCCCTGAGAGGTGCCCGTACCGGTCATTGTAGGCTTTAAAATAGTCAATATCAATCATGATCACGGGTAACCAGTCATTATTTCTCTTGCACCTGAACCACTCTTTTCTTAAAACAGAATCAAAATTTCGCCGGTTGGGAATCCCGGTAAGACCATCCATGTAGGAAATTTTTTCAAGTTTTTGATTGGCCAGAATCAATTCATTGTTTACCGCGGCCAGTTTAAGATTATACCGGCTCAGGGCAAAATTACGGTAGAGAAAAAAAAGCCCGATCACCACCATAACTGAAACGATCTGCCATAAAAGCGAATAATCAAACTTTTGTTCATATTTCAGGGACATCCAGGTCTGAAAAATTTTCCTTTTATCTTTCTTTTTCATGGAATGTATGGCTTTATCAAAAATCCCAATGAGGTGCTTTTCATCAGCTGCGATCCCGGTGCAGAATTTAACATCATAGGACAGTTCCCCGGAAATTTTTAGATCCACCATATTTCCGGTCTGAATATAATAACCAATCTTTGGTGCGGTATCCACAAGAGCGTATAACTCGCCCCGTTGGACTGCAGCAAGGCCTTTTTCCACATTGTCCACTTCCACAAACCCAATGCCGGGGTACCAGGCTTTTAAGCTGTTGAGAAATACAGCTGCCTGGCTCACCCCGATTTTTTTATCCTTAAGTTCTTCCAGGGCACTGATATAAATGGATTGACTGTCCGTTGCAATGGCAAGGGGATAGGAGATATACGCAAGTGTGGTTCCAAGGGATTTTAAAACAGCAGGTTTCTCCTGTACAATGGACACAGCATCACTTGTACCGGCAATCACCTGGTTTTTGGCAGCGTCATGGGAACCGGCTGTGATAAAATTCAGGGACAGCCCCATCCTGTCTGCCATAACCCTGTAAAAATCTATGACAATACCGGCATACGCCCCGTTTTCATCCACAAATTCAAAGGGCCTGTTTTCAACAACAGAAACAATGAGGCCCTCTTTTTTATCAAGATACTCCCGCTCATACCGGGTCAAATTATCCATTACCCCAAAAGCATTTATGTCTCCTATCCATTTTTCGGCAATTTGTGCGTATTGTCTGGAAGTAATGCAGTCCATGGCCTTGTTAAGAATGCTCTGCAAAGGATGCAGATCTTTTCTGACAGCCATATACAAAGGCAGGGGCTGATCCAGCTTGACTTCAGATACCACACTGACATTGTCTATAAAATATTTTTTAATGATATAGTTGATAATGCCAAGGGAGCCGACAAACCCGTCTGCCTGCCCCAGGGATACCAGTTTTAACGCATCCAGAGGATTATCTACAGCCACATAGGTTAAATTTGGATACTTGTTTTTAACAATTTCTGTAAGGGTATACCCTTTGGGCATGGCCAAGGTTCTGCCCTTTAATTCAGATATATTTTTGACCTGATCCGGGCCTTTTTGGGTCACCAGAACTTTGATAAGCTCCACATAGGACCGGGTAAACAAAAGAAAGTTTCCCGTTCAGAACTTTTCCACAACCCGGGAAACAAATCCACTTCGCCCTGCCGGCCCATCTCAAGAAGCTTTGACCAGGTATACCCGTTGATAAAATTAAATTCCAGCCCTGTAATATCGCCGAACATCCTTAAATGATCAATGGCAAACCCGGCAGGCACCCCGTTTTTTACAAAATCAAAGAGGGGCCAGTCCATCTCATTGGCCACCCGTATGACAGGGTTGTTTTTTAAAAAAATTTCCTCTTCCGGGGTAAAAATAAGACGGATCTCAGAATATAAATCTAAATAGCCCAGCCATTTTTTTTCAAAAACAGAGAGATCACCCGGTGTTATTGTTTCAAGGGCCTTTTCAAGAATCGCGTGCAGTTCAGGCAGATCTTTTCTCACAAGAAAATGCAGGGATTTGTACTTGTTATCATCGTAGTGTTTAAACCATCCGGAGAGTTTAAGTTCCCTGAAAAAATTCTTCTTTATCCTGTACCTGGCCGCACCGGATAATTCAATCACCGCATGGGCTTTTTTCTCAATCACTGAATTAAAGGCTTCCTCCATATTCTGAACCAGAAGCAGGGGGATCTCTGGATAATGTTTTTTCAAAAAAGGTTCATAGGCCCAGCCCTTTGGCACTGCAATGGTTTTTCCATTTAAATCACCAATGTCAGATATATTTCCGGCATCAGCGGGTACAACAAAAATGGTTTTGTCCCGGTAATAGGCCTTGGTAAACCGGCCGAACTTTTCCCGGCTTTCATTGTAATAAACAGACTGCAGCACATCAATTTTTCTGTTTTGAAACAGGGTGACAAGTTCTTCCCATGTATACTGGTTCACATACTTGAATTCAATGCCAATGCGCTCACCCAGAATATTCATCATGTCAATGCTTAACCCAAAGGGATGTTTTCCCACGGCAAAATCAAAGGGGGGCCAGTCCATTTCATTGCTCACCAGGATGACGGGATGGGATTTAACAAAGGCCTTTTCCTTTTGTGTCAGGCTTATCTGACGACCTTCCCCGGCCTGAATCTGAACCAGAAAAAAGTTCCAGAATAAAAAAAACAGAAACAGAACCCGGAAAAGACCCCATGGATTTAAATTTAAACACCACCCCTCACTTAATTTTGAATACATGTGTGAATGCTCCTTAAACTAACACTCGATCTTCAAGTTTTTTGAATACCACCGCCCCCAGCGGTTGCCTGTCTGGAACGAGAACGACGGAGGACTTTTTAATATCATATTTTTGCTCTGTCAAGGACGCTGCGAACGGTCTGGGCAAAATCGTGCATGGCCACAGGCTTCATAAGAAAAGCCTTTATTCCCATTTGCTCTGCCTTTTCTTTGTTGATCCGCTCACTGAATCCTGTACACATGATAAAGGGCAGGCCGGGCTTTATCTGCATCAGCTTTTCTGAAAGCTGATCTCCGTTCATTTCCGGCATTGTCATATCAGACACCACCAGATCAAAATCATCAGGCCAGGCCTCAAAGGCTTTCAGCGCAGACTGACTGCTGGTAAATGCAGTGGCCGAGTATCCCAGCCGTTCAAGAATATGTTTTTCAATCTGAACAATGGATTCCTCGTCATCTACCAGGAGAATATGCTCATTGCCAGGGGGCAGATCTTCTGTTTTTTTCTGAACTGCAAAATCATCTTCAGAACGGGTTAAAGGCAGATAAACATTAAACGTGGTCCCCTTTCCAGGTTCACTGTACACCTTGATATCCCCATTGTACTCCTTGACAATACCGTAAACGGTCGCCAGACCCAGCCCGGTTCCCTTCCCCCTTTCCTTGGTGGTGAAATACGGGTCAAAAATCTGGGTTATAATATCAGGGGCGATCCCGGTTCCAGTATCTGACACGGAAAATTCTGCATAACTGCCCGGCTCAAGCTGCATGTCCATCATGTCATTTTTTTTTAACTCAATTCTGTTTAGATGCAGGGAGATTTTACCTTTAACCGGTTCAACCGCATGAAAGGCATTGGTAACTAAATTCATGGCAATCTGATGGAGTTGAGAAGGATTGGCCATAACCATGCCGCAGTCCAGTTCAAGATGTTCAACTATCTCAATATCTGCCGGAATGGTTGAGCGGATCAGTTTACATACCTCTTTGATCACCTGTTGAAAATTTACCGGCATCAGTGAATCTTCAGTCTTCCGGCTGAAGGTCAGTATCTGTTTAACCAGCGCCTCACCCCGCCTGCCTGCTTTAAATATTTCCTTAAGATTGTCATGCTCAAAACTGTTTTCAGAAAAATTGTCCATGAGCAGTTCTGATATACCGATAATGGGAAACAAAAGATCGTTGAAATCATGGGCAATTCCCCCTGCAAGATTCCCTATGGCTTCCATTTTCTGAGCCTGGCGCAGTTGTTTTTCCATTTTAATCTCATTTGTAATATCCCGGTTCACCTCCACAAAACTTACAATCTCCCCTTCTGAATTGAGTATGGGAGAAATGGATGCTTCAACAATAAATTCTGAACCATTCTTTCGCTGATAGGACAACCTGCCCTGCCATGTATCCCCCGATGAAATGGTCTGCCAGATGTCAGTGCAGATTTCTTTGTCGTGCCTGTTGTTTCTCAGTACAAGGGGGATCCTTCCCTATAATATCATGAACTGCATACCAGGTTGCTGTTTCAAAGGATGGATTGGCGTATTGGATCTCCCCCCTTGATATCCGTAATAATGATAATATCCGAGGTATGATTGATCGCTGCAATGAGCCTGTCTTTTTCCACTTCAGCCTGTTTGCGTTCTGTAATATCTGAATAAATTCCCAGAATCCCGGAAACCTCGCCTTCATCGTTCATCACCGGGGTAATGATCTTTAAAATATACTTTCTGCTGCCTTTTTTCTGGAATAATTCTTCTATTTCTTCGGGTTTCTGCCGGTTTAAAATCCGCTCATCTTCCTGTTTATACTTGTCTGCCCAATTGCCTGAACACAGGTCTTCATCTTTTCTGCCGACAATTTCATGTTCAGGCAGACCAAGATCTGCTGCAAACCGTTTATTGCAGGAAACATATTCCCGGTTTCTGTTTTTCAGAAAAATGGCCTGGGGAATATTTTCCACAAGGGTGCGGTATTTTTATTCATTTTCCTTCAAAATTTTGTTCAGACGGGCCATGGCATCCACCTTTTCCTTTATTTCCCCTGCCATGGTATTAAATGCAGCAGCAAGAATTCCAATCTCATCCCGGTTTTTTACCTTTGCCTGGATACAGAAATCCCCGGCCTGAAATTTTTTCATTACCTCAACCAGACGATTGATCGGATCAACAACAAGGGCATTCAGCCCGAAAACAGCCATCAGAACCACTGCAACCGGAACAATCAAAAGAAACAGAAAAGCGGCCATCAGGGTATGCCGGCTTGCCGTTTCCAGCACTTCATTGGCCAGGGCCACTTCTTTTTCAATGTCAGCAATGGTCTGGCTGATGCGCGACACTGCCAGGGCATTGTCAAACCGGGTTTTGGCCGATGCAATCTGGTTTTCAATTGTCTCAACCGACTGACGGCTCTCCGGAATAAAACGGATAAGAAAGGTTATCTGATCAAACAACCGGTCAAACATCTCGGCAATACTCCCGTTTTCATCCACACAAAAATCAAAAAAATAAGCGCACCAGCTGTATAGATTTTCTTTTTAATCGTCAGGTGGAAGCACCTTATTTCTGCATTAAAAAAACACCCATGCCCTGACGGCCACAACAAATCATGGCACCCGAAGTCCTTTTTTGCGGTGTTTCCAGTAACCGCAGCCAATCCAGGCCTTTTTTCTGTTTTTTAATTCTATCCCCTTAATAAAGGAAACTTTGGTCCGTATTTTTCTGTCATAGGGCTCAAGCCAGTCGTACTCGATCCATCCCTGCCCCTTTGTTTCTATCAAACGCATAAACCCGGCAAAAAGATGCCTGCCGTTGGGCGTGCGCAGGTGCCACATGTTCTTTCCCACAAGCTCGGGACGGGTTCCCTGTCCAATGCAGACAGCCTCTTTTTTTTCACGGTCATAGGCATGCATGAAAATATACAGTCTCTTTTCATTATCAAGAAACTCGGGAGAATGCATCAGAGCCGTCTGCACCTTGTCCATATCATAATCATTGTCTATAATAAAATCATAAACAGCTTCCACCATGGACTTTGCCTGCAGGGCCACTGGAGAAGCATGATCTCCGCCTTGACTGTCATCCCCGGCACGGCAAGGAAAAGATGCAAAAATCAGACCAAAGAAAAACAAAAGACCTGTTATACCCATCATCTGTTTAAACATAAGCCCCTCCTTATTTGCATTGAGTTTAAAGCATTCTACCAGCCGGCAGTGTAAAAGTCCAATCCATAAACTGAAACTCATCATATAACCGGCATGACCGGCCCATGATCATTGAATCGGTCACAAAAAAGAATGAAAGTCCTGCAATAACAACCGATTGACCGGACTTTCATATAATCCCCATGTCCTGGCGGACACAACAAAGCATGAAATGTTAGCTGAGTACTGATGGCTGACGGCTGATGGTTTTCCTTATAAGGCATCTGTCAGATGCGGCACACACCTTGACTTTAATCCCCGGCACAGGTAATATGTTCACGCTTTATATAACTGCCCCGGGCAGACCTTTTTACACCTTGTTCTGCCCACAACAAAGCATGAAAGCCATCAGCTGTCAGTAACCAGCAGGGAAAAAATAATTTTGAACCTTTCTGAATATATTTCATCCCTTAAAGCCTATACTGGTTTTAAAGGTGAAATTGTCAGCCACAGGACATTGAAACCAATAAAGCCGAAGTTTGCCGGAAACCTGCCTGATTTTGACCATGATTTAACCCCTCTGATAAAAGAATTCGGTATTTTTAACCTTTTCAGCCACCAGAAAACTGCCATGGACCATATCCTGGCCGGCCGGCATACCATAATTGCCACTTCAACGGCATCCGGCAAAACCCTGTCCTACAACCTGCCTGTAATAGACAGGCTCCTGTCTGATTCATCATCTAAGGCGCTTTATCTGTTTCCCTTAAAAGCCCTGGCCCGGGACCAGCTTGACACCATTCAGGATCTCCTTGACCGGACAGCAGCACTTACATCTGCATCTGCCCCCATGACAGCCAGTGCCTATGACGGAGATGTGTCGGCCCACCACAGAACCCGAATACGTCAAAATCCCCCCGGGATACTGTTGACCAACCCGGAAATGCTTCATCTGGCCATGCTGGCCCACCACCATCTCTGGGAGGGCTATTTCAAAAATCTGACCCATGTAATCATTGACGAGGTTCATACCTACCGGGGCGTGATGGGGTCCAACATGGCCTGGGTGTTCAGACGGCTGCGCCGCATCTGCCAATTTTACGGATCAGATCCGGTGTTTATCTTTTGTTCCGCTACCATTGCCAACCCAAAAAATCTGTGCTGCAGGTTAACCGGCCTGGACGCGGCCCTTGTGGATGAGTCAGGGGCACCGTCCGGTCAGAAGGACGTGCTGCTCATGCGGGGCAGCGAAGGCGCGGCCCAGACCGCCATTACCCTTATCCACGCAGCTGTTCACAGAAAACTTCGAATCATTGTATACACCCAGTCCCGGAAAATAACCGAACTTATTGCCATGTGGGCTTCCCAGCGGACCAAACAATTCCGGGACAGAATCACGGCCTACCGGGCTGGCTTTCTCCCTGAAGAACGGCGGTCCATTGAAAAAAAACTCTCTTGCGGGGAATTATACTGCGTGGTATCCACATCTGCTCTGGAACTGGGCATTGACATCGGCAGCCTGGATCTCTGTATTCTGGTAGGCTATCCCGGCACCATCATGTCCACCTGGCAGAGGGCCGGCCGGGTGGGACGCGACGGCAAGCCTTCCGCCCTGGTCCTCATCGCCCATGAAGACGCCCTGGACCAGTACTTTATGAACCATCCTGATATTTTTTTCACCATGCCTGCGGAAACCGCCCTGATCAATCCGGACAATCCCATGATCTGCACTGCCCACCTGGAATGTGCGGCGGCCGAACTTGCCCTGAGACAGGATGAAGCATTTCTTAACAGCCCTGTTGTAAAAAAGGCGCTCAAAAAACTGGAACATGCCGGTCGGCTTCAGCTGAATGTGTCCGGCGACATATGGCATGCCGCCAGAACATCCCCCCACAGAGAGGTGAGCCTGAGAAGCACAGGCACATCTGTACCCATTTTTATGGAAAAAACCCGCCGACACCTTGGCGACATTGACCGGTACCGGGCATTTTTCGACACCCATGAGGGAGCGGTCTACCTGCACCACGGCCGCACCTATGAAATCACCCGGTTTGATTATGACAAAAATGTTGTAGAGGCAATCCCAAAAAAACTCAGTTACTATACCCGGGCCAGATCTTCCAAAACAACCCGGATCATCACCATCCAGCATCAGAAAAAAATTCTGAACACCCAGGTGGGATACGGCCTTCTGCGCATTACAGAGCAGGTGACCGGGTATGACCGCAAACTGGTTTCCACAGGGCGGTCCCTGGGGATTGTCCCCCTGGACCTGCCCAGCCTGGAATTTGAAACCCAGGGCATGTGGATACAGATCCCCGATGCTGTCAAGGATAAAATTGAATCTGCCATGCTGCACTTCATGGGAGGCATTCATGCCATGGAACACGCTGCCATAGGCATTATTCCGCTTCTGGTCATGACCGACAGAAATGATCTCGGAGGAATTTCCACACCCTTTCATTCCCAGGTTCAATCCGCTGCCGTGTTTATTTATGATGCCGTACCCGGAGGCCTGGGCCTGTGCCGCCAGGCCTTTGACCAGGCCGGTGATTTTATCTGCCGGATTCTGGATGCGGTAAGTTCCTGTCCCTGCGACACTGGATGTCCGGCCTGTGTTCATTCTCCCAAATGCGGGTCCGGCAACCGGCCCATTGACAAAACAGCCTGCATTGAAATTTTAAAGCAGATCACCACACCAGGAAAGCAGATCACCGCACCCAAACAGATCAGCATACCTGATACACTACCTGAAACACCGCCGGCTGATCCCCCCCGGACGGTTGCCCGGCCAAGGCAGGCTGACCCGTTCAGGCAGGCTGACCCGTTCAGGAAAGATCAACTGTCTCGTTTGAATTTTACAGAACAGGCTGATCCTGCACCTGATCCTGCGCCAGATCCGGATTCGTCTCCAGCTCTGTCATCCTCTTCTGAAGAAACATCCCTCAGATACGGGGTTCTGGACATAGAAACCAGACGGTCTGCCGCTGACGTCGGTGGATGGAACAAGGCCGGAAAAATGGGAGTCAGCTGTGCTGTCCTGTATGATTCCAATTCAGAAATGTTTCATAACTATGCCCAGGAAGAAATAAAACAATTGTGTATCCATCTCCAGCAGATGGACCTTGTTATTGGATTCAATATCCTGAAATTTGATTACAAGGTGCTCAACGGGGTATGTGATTTCAACTTCCATGCCCTGCCCACACTGGATCTGCTGGTTAAAATCCATGAAGTCCTGGGGTACAGACTCTCCCTTGACCACCTGGCACAACATACCCTGGGCACCAGCAAAAGTGCAGACGGGCTGATTGCCCTGAAATGGTGGAAGCAGGGAAAAATTGATAAAATCATCCAGTACTGCACCCAGGAAGTCCGGGTGACCCGGGACATCTACCTGTTCGGCCGGGATAACCGCTTTCTGATATTTAAAAACAAAGCCGGTGCCCGGGTCAGACTTCCGGTTTCCTGGTAAAATTTAAGCCATTGGCCCTGCCCATGGTAAGCCGTGCCGGTCTGGTCTTTACCATCACCTGTCATCGTTGCCATGATGAATATGGATATAATCCAAAAGCCATTTGCCATAATCCCAGCCGGCAATGACACCCAGGGTAACCGATTCAATGTCGGTTCTGCTGTTAAAACGCCATGTGTTGTTCTTTTCCACATAAAAGGCGATGTAATTTTGGGACAAGGGGTCTGACGAAAAACCAAAATATAGAGAGTTATCCATAATTCTAATTTTGCGCAAAAAGCCTTGCAAGAATATAGGCAGAACCAAGCAGCACATGGGTAATTAGGATAAAGCAGACATTGTTTCCAAGGGCCTGAATCAGAACTGCTCTGTCATTATAACACTTCGAGCCCCTGACTGCTTTCAGGGCCCAGGGCAATGACAAAAAAGCGATTAATGCGTAAACCGGCATTACAACCCTGCCTGACACAATTGTTACACCAACGCATCCGCCAATTCAGACATAGACAGCCATTGTTGACAGAGTGAAAAATTTTGAGGCGGCTTCAAGTCCAAAAACCACAGGGGTTGTTTTTCTCCCTCCATTTCTGTCAGCTTATAGATCAGGAAACTCATTTAAAAGCAAAAGATTGTGAACCATAATTCCACTGGCAACCGATGCGGCCAGAACCCTCCAGTCGTAACGGCCGAACTGGATAAAATAAAAGGCAAGGATGGGCAGAACACCAAGCCCCAGCCCGGGAGACCACTCAGGCCATGGGGTTTTGAGAATAACAGGGGTATACAGTACAAGACAAAGAACGGCCGCTATGATAAGCGGCATAAGCATCCAGCCCTTTACAATACAGAAAAAAACACCGATCCCAAGTGCTGTAAGCGATGTGGCGATACCTACCCAGATGGCCTGGTTTAAACTGATCTGTTCTTCTTTTATCAGTCCGCTTCCACCGCTGAACGGCGTTTTCTCAACTTCCAGATCAATACCGCTTTTGTAGTCAAAATAATCATTTACCGCATTTGCACTGCCGTGGGTCAGCATCAGCCCAAAGCCTGCCAGCAGGGCGTATCCAATATTAACAGGGCCGTAATACCAGGCGATTGCAGTACCAAGAAAAGTAAGTGCAACGGCAAGTGTTAGAAATTGAGGTCTGGTTTCTTTGATCCATTTAATAAGCTGTTTCATCATTTCCTCTGACAAACGGATAACTCCTGAAAAAGATTTTAAAGCCCATGAAAAAATGAAAGCCTGTCCCGGATTTGCAAAGGCAAGCTGCATAAACTTCTGAAAACCCTGCCTGCAACAAATGTAAAAGTTATAACCAAAATCAAGCTTTTACACAACCGTCAAAAAATCTCAGTCTGTTTTATTGCCTTGACAAAAGGTCACAGGGCCTCATACTTATGGAGTAAAAATTGAAACCAGCGGCAAACAAAATAAAACTCGGCACTATATGCACAACTTATTTTAACTTGCTGCCTTAATTAGAACAAAGGAATATTTTATGGAAATACAGAAGATTAAACGAATTCGCGGAAACAATGAAATGGGCACATATACCATTGAAGAATATATGGCACGGATAAAGGATTTTCACGGAAGCACGGCACCAGGTCTGGTTATTGGCGGATTCATGGTCCATCATGCCCTCGGACACCTTCCTGATGGGGAATTCTTTGATGCCCTGTGTGAAACCGCATCCTGCCTGCCGGATGCGGTTCAATTGCTCATGCCCTGCACCACAGGCAACGGATGGATGAAAGTCATTGATTTGAGCCGGTTTGCCATCACCCTTTACAACAAATATACCGGCATAGGCATCCGGGTTCATCTTGATGCAAAAAAACTTGAAAACTGGCCGGAAATCAAAAGCTGGTTCTTCAGGCTCAAGCCCAAAAAGGAGCAGAATTTTCAACGGCTCATGGACCAGATCATAGAGGCCGGCACCTCCCTATTTGGGACTAAAACCGTTCAGGTCAAACCTGAACTGACAGCGCTCACATCCCTTGGCAGCAAAACCGCCCTGTGCACGTCCTGCGGGGAAGCATTCAAAGTCGTTGACGGCCCTGTCTGTCCCGCCTGCCGGGGAAACAGCCCTTATACTCGGTTATCAAGTTTTTATGGAAGGGCCGATTAAGAGCCCCTATCGGTTGCCTGTCAGGAACATTGAGAACCTAAGGAGATAAGACTTTTTCCATGCAAGGCGTTGCGACAATCAAGCTGTTTGAGGACCAGGGGCCGCAGGTCGCCGATTTTTAGCCTGGCAGGGAAAAAGTCCTCCGTCGTTCTCGTTCCTGACAGGCAACCGCTGGGGGCAGTGCTGTTTAAAGAACTTGATGATCGCGTTAGAGGACAGGAAAATTTAAAATTTCAATTTTGTTCTTCTATCCCCACGACTCTGTTTTTTTCCTGTTTTTTGGCCATATAAAGGGCCTGATCTGCTCTTGCCAGAACCTGGTCCAGGGTTTCTTCCGGACAGTATATGGTAGAGCCGATTGACACCGTTACATTAAGAACATGGCCATTAAACGGGATATCCAGCCTTTCAATTGTTTTTCTTATCCTGTCAGCGCAGACTCCAGCATTTTCAAGTGTAGGATAGGACAAAACAACCAGAAACTCCTCTCCCCCGTAACGTCCGATATAATCCCCGCGCCTTAAGGCTTTTTTCATGGCACCGGCCACTTCTTTCAGGACCATATCACCGGCCTGGGGCTTGCCGTGGTGTACGACATTGTAAAAGGCCACCAAGGGGATATCCGTGTCCAGAGCGAACCGGGCAAAGGAACCCGGTTCACCCTCTACTTTCCCATGCACGGCAAGGCGGAACAAGTCAAAAAAGCCGACGTCCCGCCACCTGCTGCAGGAGGAGACGAACGGCTGTTGGTCGTTGATGATGAGACGGCCATTGCCAAATTCCTCAAAATATCACTGGAAAAACTCGGTTATTCTGTTGCTGTTGAGGAGAACGGCGCACGGGTAAGCTTTTTCCTGGAATTTTAAAAAGAATTAGGTACAGCAAATTGTATCATGATTTTTCCTGATAATTATTTGGATATCAAACAAGCCATCAACGTTTTGTCTCTTTAAAATAGGATTTCCATATATTCAAAACAGTAAAAATGAAATTAACCTTTGTCAAGGTATCACCGGCAAGGCTCCCTCGAAGTCTGTTGCAAAACAACCACTAGAACTCCTGCTTTTTCGAGCCAAGTTGAAATTTTCTTTGGCAAAGGGCCAGGGGAAATATATTCAAAAATCAAACCTGCAAAAATCAACGCGTACTGATTTATTGTCAACATAAGTATTCGCCGAAAACAAGGGCGGAACCTTGAGGAATCGTCTGAAGGGCTTGACCAAAGCGAAAGGCAAGCTGAAGGCCAGAGCGACCAACGGGAGCGGCCTCATGGAGCGCAAAACGATGAGCCGACGCACAGAAAAAGCATATAAGGTCTGGTCTCAGGGTAAGCCAGCAGGTCTGCCCTTTAGGGTACAACATGTCGAAGCCCAGGATTCAGGAGACAGGGTAAATGCTGCGGTTGTGTCGTGACAGTTCACGTTCTTATCCGGGGAGAACTGCTTTGCTGGCATTGAACCTCTTTTGCAACAACGCCCAGACTGGACCCTACCGGGAAACCAAGGTCCAGGCATCCCCGGCTGTTGCCGACGGTGATGAGTCACGAACAATGGGCAGCATCTGCAAAAGTTTTTTCATTGCGCCTTTCGGGGTAACCTGACGGATGACAGGGCAGGGTCGAATAAGGTGAGACGACTGTCCGAAGGACAGCTCGCAGGGGCGGGCGAAGCCCATCCACTCAGCAGATGTCATAGTAGCCAAACGCCGGGATTAATACCCCGGACACTTAGCTCCCCTCCGGCTTGATGCTGCCAGATTTGAGGTCATCTTTCGAGTCTCTCTTCCAGTTCGCACTGAGGGCTTCATTGTCCCCCGGGCTTCATATAAAACCGTTACCAGTGATGCATGCCGGGGCAAGAAATTACTGGTGATACAGCAGGCTGATTCAAAGATCAGCAATATAATCAGCGACTTCATGTCGCAACGCATGCGGGGTGTTGTGGGGGCTGGGGGAAAAAAACCCCCGGCTACCCGATTACCATAATTGTTTATCAAATATGAAGGGCCTCAAGTACCGCTTTAGGATTTTTTGAAGCAACATGTAATAAGGCCTTTGCAGGACCTTCTGGTTTTCTTCTTCCTTGCTCCCAATTTTGAAGCGTCCTTACACTCACTCCTATCATCATGGCAAACTCTGACTGTGAAACACTCAAAGCTTTTCGAACCATTTTAATTTCAGGAGCATCTATCTCAAAAATTCTACTTGGTTTCTTTTTTCCGCTTTTTATATCGCCAGCTTCTTTTCTGCTCGAAAGCAACATATCAAAATCTTCGTTTTTCATAATAAATTCTCCTTAACAGAACAATACGCCATTGACGCATACATGTCAAGGCAGGAATGATTTTAAAATGGTAACATTAAAATAACCGGTTATACCCGGTTCATTTTTTTTGAACTTTTGTGGCTCACCATTCAAAAGCAGCTATCCAAATAAGATTTTTTCCAGTTTATAAGCCGACTTGCGGCGCTTGTCCGAATTCATCCGTGCCAGATTCAGCATCTTCCACTGGATGGCTGGCAACATCTGAACTTCTGGTATCGGAAATTTTTTCCAATCCTCATTTCCGAGCTTGAGGTCTAGTAAAAAGCGTCTGTCATCATCATTTAAGGCATTGTGAATTTGAGTGATCAGTTTTGGCAGTGTATCCTTCAATTTCTTAAGATCGACGGGTTTAAATGCCATACCCTCAAACTCTGTTAGGTACAGCGGTGAAATATCCTGGCATTGGGGTGCCTGGAGCTCTGCCATTGGCCGGTTATGGCCCATGAGATATACCATGAAAGCATTTTTCAAAGCTTCCGTAATCCCCTCATGCTGCAACAGCCAGTAGGTATCATATAGATCTCTGGGATGCTGCCGGTCCAAGGATGCGCATATTTTTCCGGCAAAAAGATCTTCAAAACTGAGCAAAGTTATACTGGCAAATCCAAAAATTTTTTCGGCATTGTCAGATATCCTACGTGTTTGGGACTGGTAAACACTACCCCTGAGAACCGGTGTGACTTCGACTTTGACATGAGTTGTGCCTTGCTGCACCAGCAGTCTATACCGTTTATCGGTACCTTTGAGTTTCATTGCCGTTACCTGGGCACGCGGGATGTATTTTTCAATGTCCCCAACGATATTCCCAAGCCCTGTATCAATTCCGCCAAGACTTTCGTCTCGGCCTTCTATCGGCAAATAGGCCAAATCAATATCCACAGATAAGCGAGGCATATCTCGTACAAACAGATTTATGGCTGTACCGCCTTTCAAGGCAAAACAGGGCTGCTTTCCCACAATGGGCAAAAGGTTCACGAGCAGATGCACTTGATCAGAATAAGGTGTTTTCATTTTCTTTGACCATCTGTTTGGGAACCGTTATCTCGTAGGTGGTATCAAGGGCTCCGCCCTTGACAAGCATTCGTTTACCCCGGCCTAAATCAATATCTAAGGTCTCAAATTTTTTGTACCAGGCATGATCGTGGCGATCGCTGAACCATAAAAAGAGCCGCTTGGCCTTCACCTGTTTACAGTTTGTGAGCAATTCTTGAAGCAAGCCCGGTCTTAAATTGACAGCTCCTTCAAAAAATTTATCAGCCATTGAAAAGTCAGCAGCCTCCCTCACATCCGCCAATAGTTCAAGCAAGGCCAGTTCCGGGGTACTACAGGGAATTTGCCAATCCCAGGCACCAAAAGGTCTGGTTGATAACCCTGCTTTTGGAAGTTCTTTAAACAGCCGTCTGGTATGGGGTATTATTTTAAATGAATCTGAGAAACCGAGCGTCCAGGCCGGTATATTCGCAGCACTGTATAGATCAATCCGTTGCGTATCACCCAGCGAAAGATAATGGGCAAAACCTTGCAATTCTAACGCGCTGCGGCCGCCTACATGCACGGGGCAGCCCATTTCATTAAGGGAAAAGACCACATGCTCCCACTTGAGTGGGGGGCCAGGACGTCTATATACACCATGACTCAATGCCACAAGCTTTCCGGCTCGTAAGGCGTAGTCCACCCTGGGCCGGTTAAATCCCAGTGCCTTCAACCAGGCACGGTTAACTAACTGCCCTTCAGGGAGGCATTGCTCAAGATTTTTCTGCTTTTTAGATGCCATAGTTTACAAATCCTTCCTAATGCATAGTTTATATATGCATTAGGAAAAAATTTCAAACTTTTTGTTTAAATTTAATGCAATTTGCATAAATATTTTCTGGTTATAACGGTTTGGGGGAATAGAGTTGGTTTTCAAGCTGGACAAAAAGTAACCTTATATTCGGTAGGGATCAAATGTTCTGGTATAGAATGGAACAAAGCCTTGGCAGAAACAGCATCGTAGGAACCACGATAAAGGACCCCGAGCTTATACCGGAACATCTTGTTGCTGATGAAAAGCAT
>JAYEJJ010000088.1:0-4641 GCA_034660495.1 Thermodesulfobacteriota bacterium
AAATCTGCAACTTGACTGTTTTTAAACTTATTGGTATATATTTTGCTTTGCCATCAACTTCGGTTATAAGTCCTTTATTATATTGTAATTATTGAAATGGGTAAGTTATTTAAACCCTGTTCCTTATCCCCGTGACGGAGAGGATATTGACACCCTTATTATTCATGCCGATGCAGCCATGTACAAGTCAAAAAAGTCAGGACGGGGCCGGTATTTCTTTTTTGCAAGCCTTAATACAATTTCTTTAGAAAAATTTGAGCTGGAACAGCGCATGCCTACAGCCATTAATGACAAAGAGTTTGTTCTTTACTATCAACCCAAACTCAGACTTGAGGACTACCGCGTGGTGGGACTAGAGGCCTTGATCCGCTGGCAGCACCCTGATCATCACCTGATTTATCCCGCCGATTTTATTGAAATCGCTGAAGAAACCGGTCTGATCGTGGATCTGGATGCCTGGGTTCTGGAAACAGCCTGCCGTCAGATGACCCAATGGGCGGCTGATGGACTGAATCCCGTCCCCATTTCGATCAATGTCTCTCCTATAGAGTTGAAAGACAGGGCGTATTCTCACAGGTTTTTGAAAGTGCTGGAGCGTTACGGGCTCTCGACAGAATCCATTGAAATCGAAATAACTGAAAATACCTCTATTGAAGACAGGGAGATGGTTATTTCAAATCTTGAAACTCTTTTTTCCAAAGGCGTTAAAATCACACTGGATGATTTTGGTAAAGGGTTTTCAAATCTGGATCATATCAGATCGCTTCCCATAACCAGCTTAAAAATCGACAGAAGCTTTATAAAAGATATCTTTAACAGTGAAAATGAGTGCCCCATTGTTACCTCAACGATCAGTCTTGCCCAGAAACTTGAGATGACAGTGGTTGCAGAAGGTATTGAAACCCATGGTCAGTTAATTAATCTTAAGGTCGCCGGCTGCGATGAGGGACAGGGCTATTTTTTCAGCCGGCCTGTTTCAGAGAAAAAAATCCGCGAATTTATCATGTCACCAATACGGGGGATATAAGCATGAGGTGTTTTTGTTATTTGATTTTTGGACTTTTTGTTTTTCAATGGGCTTTTCTTCCTTCATTCGCGTTTGCAGTAGAAACAAAAAAAACGGATTAGCATCACAGGCTGTATTTTTTTATTTTCTTATGAAGGGTCTGCCGTGAAATTCCCAGAATTTGGGAAGCTGCTTTTTTGTTATTATTGGTTTTTTTTAAAACCCTTTGAATCATTTCCTTTTCATAATTTTCAAGACAGGTTTCCAGATGATATTCTACCTCAGTCGACTCTGAAAGGACTTGATTTAACTCAGGCTGCTGATTTCTAATTTCAGAACTCCTGACCTCAGCTAATTTTGAATGCATAATCATTTTCTATATATAGTATTTTTTTTTAAAAACAAAGACAATAAGCACAATATATGGTATTTGTCTGGTTTTTTATGCATTTAAAATTACGATCCTAAATTTGAATATTTTCAGTTAAAACAATATATTAGGTTTGTGGTGTCAGGAGCTCTGAATTTGCGGGGAACAATGATCAATTTTCATCTGTTCTCCTTCAGGGGTCAGGGCCATCAGCCTTTCGATTTCATGGTGAAGCTGCCTTACATTGCCCGGCCAGTGATAGGCTTCAAAAACAAGCAGGGTGTGTGGATCAAATCCGGGATTCTTTTTATTGAACCGTTTTGAAATTTCCTCTGAAAATGACAGGCAAAGAGGGATGATATCCGCTTTGCGTTCACGGAGGGGAGGAATATGCAGTTCAACAGAAAAAATACGATAATACAGATCCTCTCTGAACGTTCCTTTTTCAACCGCTTTGTTCATATTTCTGCTTGTGGCGCTGATCAGTCTGAAATCGTATTTTTCCACTTGATTGCTGCCCACCTTTGACCCTTCTTTTTCCTGGAGTGCCCGTAAAAATTTCGGCTGGATGCTTAAGGGCATGTCCGCGATTTCATCCAGGAAAAGAAAACCCTTTTCCGCTTCCTTGAATCTACCGGTTCTTTCCGCGCTTGCGCCGGTAAATGCACCCCTGGTGTGGCCGAAGAATTCACTTTCCATTAAATTTTCCGGTATAGAGGAACAATTCACTGCCACAAACCGTTTTTTATGCCGACTGCTCTTCTGGTGAACCAGCCTGGAAATCAGCTCTTTCCCTGTGCCACTTTCCCCGGTAACCAGAATATTGACCGGTACTCTGCTGACTCTTTCAACTTCATCTAAAAGTGCCCTCATTTTTTCACTTGTGGCCACAAATTGAATATTACCGATTCGTTCCTGTTTTAAAACTTCTATATTGTTGGATATTTCATCGGAAATGGACAAAAGCTCAGTTTTAAGTAAAGAATTCTCAAGAGCCAGGGCCAGGAATTTTTCAATTTTGTTCAATATCTCAGAATCATTGTCAGAAAACCTTTGGGCCCCTTTTTTGTTGAGCACTTCTATGGCGCCGATGGCCGTGTTATTGACCAGGCTCTTTATGGGTACACAGATAAGGTTTCTTGTCTTAAATTGGGTCATGCGGTCTGCTATGGTATGAAACCCATCCTGTTTGTCAAGATCATTGTGAATAAGTGTTTTCCCCGTAAAAACAGACTCACCGACCACACTGCCCCTGACAGGGGCTTCAAGTTCTCTTAAGTCAAGCCCGCTGCCGTACTTAAGCCACAATTTATCAGAAGAATCGTCGGCAACAAAAATACTGCATCGTTCTGCATCTATAATACGGGGAATATAATTGACAAAAAATTGAAGCATGCTTTCATGGTGATCTACGGTCCAGGCATTGTTGATTTTTTCAAGCCATGTTTTCAGTTCTGCCAGCCTTTCATTTAATCCGATCTGGTAATCCATATTAAACTCCGCTGTGGTTGATAACTCTTGTGTCAATGAATCATTACACTTAAACCCCTCTAAATACAATCATTATACTCGATGATCAAGTTTTTTCCCAGCCCTTGTAAATACTGGGGTATCAATGATGTGATTTTACAAGATTTTTTTGTCAAAAAAACTTAACCTATTGATATTATTTGTTTTAAAAAACAGTGCCACAAATATAGCACATTTTGTTAAAATCAATAATATCAACATGTTAAAAAAAACTTGATCATCGAGTTATAATAAAACAATCATATCAGCCACCCCATAAATGTAAACAAAAACTTACACTTGTTGTCAAAATACTCCTTTTTTACCCAACTCAAATGAGGGGAAAAAACAAAATCCTTTACAAGGTGCTGAAATATAAGCTTAAAACGTTTTGGCATGCCGTTTGCCTTTATACTTGTCAAAGATAAAACAAATGATAAACAAACAATTAAACAAAGCACCAAAAATGACAAATCAGGTGAAAGGGGGTGAGTCAGAGAAATAAGATAAGGAAAACCAGAATTGACGAAATTTAAACAGACGTGAGGACATTATTACAACTCAAAAAAACCCAAAAGGAGATTTAAAATGACACTGAAAAACGTTTATACCCTGATTATCAGTTTAACTGTACTTGTACTTTTTACCGCAACCACCTGGGCTGTGGACCTTACACACCAGGAACCGTCTCTTCCTGATCTTGCTGTTTCCAAAATCACCTGCATTAACGGAGATCTGTCCATACGGGTGGAAAACAAGGGCAGCGGCCAGTGGATATTGGTGTGGACGGAGGGCTTTACATTTGGATTGACGGCAACCTGGAATGGACTTACAACTGGAGCACCTGGAATTGTCAGGAGTTCAGAAAACCTGGCGGTTTCTGTATTATTCAGCCCCAGGTGCTGTCAGACGGCACCCATGATATCAGGGCGTGTATAGACGCCAATGAAGAGGTTGATGAATCAGATGAAACCAATAATTGTCTTATGGTCTCTTTAAGCTGCGGAGACGATATAACGGATCCCGCAGACACAGATGATCCCTCTGATGATCCTGTTGACCCGGCTGGATCCAACTGCGTTACTGCAGGGGATTATTACAAAACCTACCAGTCTGATCTGGCACAGGTTGATCTTGGCAGGGTGTATTTAACCTAGGCCAAACTTGCCAATGGGGATCCTGTGGGGCTTGGAATTCAGGACTGCAATAACAATGACCTCCTGGATATTACCGTGCCCTGGTCAGAATCCACCGCTTCACCAAAAGCAAAAATCTATTTTTCATCCGATGTCTGCAACGGCAATGCCCCCGCATCCGTTGACGTGAGCCTGCAACACACTTTCTATGCCACCCTCACCGCCTATGATGACAACAATATGGTGGTGGACACCCAGACTGCAGCAGACGACCAGTCCTCTGTACAGACACTGACGCTTACCAGTACCACCGGCATCCGGACCATTGAAATCGAGGGCGCTGAAATCTGCATTACCCGGATCTGCTGGGAATGCGGACAGACAGATGACAACACGCCTCCTGTGGAAGGCGACGGTTGCTGCGCCACCTTTGATTTCCTTTCCGGTATCATTCATGTCCCCTGCCTCGACCTGAACACAGGCAATACTTACTCTCGATGATCAAGTTTTTTTTTAACATGTTGATATTATTGATTTTAACAAAATGTGCTATATTTGAGGCACTGTTTTTTAAAACAAATAATATCAATAGGTTAGGGTTTTTTGACAAAAAAATCTTG
>JAYEJJ010000089.1:0-4575 GCA_034660495.1 Thermodesulfobacteriota bacterium
CCCCAGCGGTTGCCTGTCAGGAACGAGAACGACGGAGGACTTTTTCCCTGCCAGGCTAAAAATCGGCGACCTGCGGCCACTGGTCCTCAAACAGCTTGATTTTTTTAACGCCTGGCAGGGAAAAATCTGATCTCCTTTGGTTCTCAATGTTCCTGACAGGCAACCGCTGGGGGCTCTTAATCGGCTCTTCCATAAAAACTTGATAACCGAGTATTAAAATCACCTTTGAAAAAAAAGTATCATTCACCAGTTTTCCGATTCGCATAGTCTGGGTTATCCTGAATAATTCAGTCTTCAAAACACTCTAGAATCGGATAACAATGTTTGAGTCGTTCAAACCAAAGACACTAAATTTTTTTTTTCGAAACAGGGGCATCTTTGAAGATGCCCCTGCCGTAATTCATTTGTGGTAATAATATTACCTGATATGCTTGGGTTCAAATTACTTCAACATTGTAAGATTACTGACTTCACCATTGATTTTACCGTCTGTATTGCAGACCCATCCCTCAATTTCTACATCTGAATATTGTGACGTTATAGGACTCATACCATCTAACAACTGGACTTTTGTGAACGCTCCGATATTGGGAGTATAAAAATAAATATCCTGCCCCACAACTGCCAGTCCTATAGTAACCTGATCTCCAAATTTCCACATGCCACCTAATCTCCCTAAAAACCCCGTTGCAAAATACTGATCAACACCAGTTGGAGTTCTTTCTCTAACCTGATACAATATTCTATATCGATTCTCATAAATATTTAAAGATATACGAGCCTGTATTGGATTCCCATTGTTGCTTGAAAAAGGGCCAATGTTGGTAAGGCCGACATATTTTCTCAAACCGAAACCTACATCATTGATATCATTGCCGCTAAAGCTATCAACTTTAAATGTTGCCATTGCACCATACGCACCAGGAAAATTTTGATACCACTTGGCCCATGCTTGATTGGTAGCAGGATCATCCTCCATGGAGAATGCAAGCGTTTCTCCGTTTGGCGCAAATGAAGCTGTGTCTGATTCAACATATTCACTCCAGCCGTTGGATTGGTCAAAATTTTCTCCTGCTATTGCAGAACCAACTGCCATGAAAACAAATAAAAAAATCGAAACGGTTAATAAATTTCTCATGTTTTCAACTCCTTTTAATTTAAGATATTGCAACTATACTTGATTCCCTGAAAACTCAACCATACTTGCATTAATCATTACTTCTTAGATACTAATAAATTTCTTAGGTATTCTTAACTTTTTCCCATACCTCACAAACACATATATTATTATAGTTAACATAATAAGGTAATTTTTATTTCATCATTACCTGACCTTGGAATATTGCTTAAATCGGAAGTAAACAGGGATATTTTTAAGGGTTCTAAAATTTTTCACTCTTTATCTGTCTCAGTACGGTTTACTGAGGTCTGGTGGGCAATCACCATCCTGATTTCGCCGTAGGAGACCCCTTCTCCCAGACGGTCTTTTATCGCTCTCAGGGAGTTGTCCTGTTCTGCGGCAACTTCCTTCTCAATGGATTTCTGCCGCTCAGGGAACACCACCCTGTTGATATCCAGCCGGCCCTGTTCAATAAAATACGCCAGATGACCTTCAATGGTGGACACAACAAGCCCTCTCTCTTTGGCGATTTCTTCCGGTGTCATGCTGGTATTGAACATGTCAAGGCTTATCTGCTTTGTATCCTTTTTTCCAGCTGTACCTTTTCCGGGAGACCCTCTGCCTGGAGGGTTATTTTTTCCCGGGCAGAGAAATCTGGTGAGGATCGATATTGTTTTCCCTGCAGTACAAAGAGACGGTCTCCACAAGCTCCCGGCCATATCGCTCAATGGTCTTTTTGCCCACGCCACTGATTTTTCCAAGCGTTTCAAGGCTGTCCGGCAGGGTCACAGCAATCTGGATCAGTACCCGCTGGTGCATTACCTGAAAATGGGGGACAGCCAGCTCTTCAGCCTTTTGGGCCCGCCACTGCCGAAGGGTTGTGAACAGTTCAGGATGATCAATGTCCGCTTCCGTGTACCCTGAAACCTGTTCTTTTTTCCCCTTGTCCGGCTGGAAGTCAAGCTCTGCTTTAGCCATGGCTTTGAGCAGTTTCGTTGATGAAAAACCGTTTTCCAGGGATTTGACAGCAGCCCGCTTCACCATGATATTTTTTTTCAGGTTGTTGAGAACGGCTGCGGCAACCCCTGTGGGAGCGGTGACAATCATCCGCTTGGCTGTTCGCGTTTGAAAAGTTTCAAAAAAACTGATCAGAATCAGTAAAGGGGGCTTATAACCTTATATAATTTGATCGGTTTCAACACCCTTTATAAGCCCCATTGTTAAACCTGAAGTCGGCCTTGATCATCGTTTCGCCCAAAGGGGTCAGGCTTTTCTTATTGGTCGTTATCAATCAATAAAACCGAATGCCCCAAAACTGCAATGATAATACCGATAAGGAAAGCCTGACACCACCATCGTATGGGATAGGGTATGATCAATGCCCGGAAGTCAATAGAAGTCGGCTATTTTTTTGTAGGGACAGGCCGGGGTGGTGGAGAAAGCCTGATATTTAATTTTACTCTGACCCCAATTACACACCAATTACATTTAATTTAATTACACCACAAATTACATAAACAATTGTCACGTCTTTTGGTTTCTGATATATTTTTAATATCATAGATTAATTACCCTGTCCCCGGAAAAGAAGGAGTTAAGTTATGCCCTATGTAAAGCCAACATCTGATATATTTATCCGATATTTGTTCGGAAGTGAAGAAAACAAGTTTCTCTTGATAGCATTTATCAATTCTGTGTTAGAGAACTCGAATTTTCCCAGAATCGAAACAGTGGAACTGAAAAATCCATTTAATTTAAAGAAGATAGTGCATGACAAGGAGTCGATTCTTGATGTTAAAGCCGTTGATGAAACAGGGCAGACGTTCAATATAGAAGTACAGACATCAGGATCAGGTGATTTCAAACACCGCACCCTTTATTATTGGGCAAAGCTTTACACTTCTCAGTTGAAGGAAGGAGATATTTACAGCAAGCTTTATCCTGCTGTTTGCATCAACGTCCTTGATTTTAAATTTTTTAACGAAATTGAAAAATATCACTCCACTTTCATGGTTCGTGAAAAAGATGAACCTGAGTTTTTTTTAAGCAGACACCTTGCAATCCATTTTTTAGAGCTGCCGAAATTTAAAGATATAGAAAAGGACAAAAAACTGTCCCATTGGCTCTATTATTTGAAAAACGAAGGTACGGAGGATGAGAAAATGAAGGTATTATTAAATGAAAATGAACATATAGAGAAAGCCCATGAAAGGTACATTGCCTTTACTAGGGACGAAGAACTCTTAGAAGCCTATGAAGCCCGTGAAAAATGGAGAAAGGATTATAACTCAGGTCTCTTCAATGCCAGACGGGAAGGAGAAAAAAAAGGAGAAAAAAAAACTGCCGTAAGAATGCTTCAAAAAGGATTTGAACTTAAAACCATATGCGAGCTTACCGGCATTTCAATGGATGATCTTCAGCAGGAGAAGCTTGCACTGAACCTATAGCAAGCGCATCCCCCATGGGTATAGTCCATAACATGTAGTGAAGCCAAACTTCCTAGGGGAATGACGTACTCTGCATTCGCTCTGGTAAACCCACTACTTGTTAAGCACTACCCAAACACCACACTGCACTGCACTATAGTTTCAGGTAAACCGGTATCGTGTATTCATCATTCTGGATGGCACCGGCTGGTTTTATGATAATTTCAAACCTGTAGTCTCTTTTTCCCCCAAGGTCGCTTAAAAATGACTTTGGTATCTCGGAAAAGAGATCACCGTATATGCCGAAATCTTGAAATAAATTGCCCTTTAGCGGAAACAAACCGATAAAGTCCTGGAGCGCGGATATCAGTTGCATGCCCGATTTTTTCAACTCTGTTGTGCCGTCCCATGTAAAGGCGGTTGGAATTTTGGAATTGACAGAGATCTGTCTGTTGGTGGTGCCGTCGGTAAGGGTAATGACATACTCCCCGGGCTGATCCGGCAGAGGGTAAACAGCGGTCTGACCGTTGAAAACAGCAACAGCGCCGGCATCTGAGTCAAAGTACCCGCCGGACTCACTCTCGGCAAGTCACATATAACTTACCTCTCCGCCTGATGCTGTAATGGTGATCTGACCGGAAGGTGTTGCATAAAACTGATACTGGCTTGCCTGGAGGGGTGTGACGGTTTCCGGCAGTGGTTCAGTGACTTGAATCCCCATGGAATCAGAGGTAGTTTTCCCGGCAGCATCTGTAACATCTACCAAAGCAATATAGTCTCCAGGATACTCATAAAGATGAAGATGCACTGGATTCTGGTCCGTGCTTCCCGCAGTGCCGTCTCCGAAATCCCATGAAAAGGTATAACTCGGTTATCAAGTTTTTATGGAAGGGCCGAGCGCCGCCCCCAGCGGTTGCCTGTCAGGAACATTGAGAACCAAAGGAGATCAGACTTTTTCCCTGCCAGGCGTTGCGACAATCAAGCTGTTTGAGGACCAGTGGCCGCAGGTCGCCGATTTTTAGCCTGGCA
>JAYEJJ010000090.1:0-4565 GCA_034660495.1 Thermodesulfobacteriota bacterium
TCTTCCAAAAAATAATCCACGCATCTTGCTTGTCTTTTTGCCCGTCTCCTGCGTTGCGCCAATGGGACATATTTCAATATGCCCCCATTACCGCGCCTTGAAGACGAACAACCCGATCATACAAAGTGGCCTGCGCAATATACGTATATTATTTTCTTCCAGATCCCTTAATTTGCCCCGGGTAATGTCGGCAATGGCATGTTTTTTTATTGTATGGAAGTCTTTTGGTTTCTAAAGACGTCTCACAGCAAATTGTCACCATTAAACCCTTTAATCATCAGGAGACAGAAACAGGGAGAATAGAAAATGGCGTTGATGGATTTGATAAAAAGCAATAGAAGCTGCAGGCGGTTTCAGCAGGATGTCAGGATTTCCCATGACTGTCTGGAAGGCCTGATCGAGCTGGCACGGCTCTCAGCATCTGCTGCAAACCTTCAGCCTTTGAAGTACATGATTTCAGCAAATGATGAAACCAATGAAAAAATATTTTCATGCCTGACATGGGCTGCCTATCTCAAGGACTGGGACGGCCCGGAAAACGGGGAAAAGCCCGCTGCATACATTGTGATGCTGGGTGATAAAACAATCACAGAAAATTTCAGGTGTGATCACGGCATTGCCGCCCAGTCCATCCTTCTCGGTGCAAGGGAAAAAGGACTTGCAGGATGTATGCTGGCCGCTGTCAATCATAAAAAACTCAGAAATTTTCTTTATATCAAAGATCAGTTTCAAATTCTGCTGGTGATTGCCCTGGGAAAACCCGCTGAAATCATTCAGCTTGAATCAGCGGATAAAAACGGAAGTATCAAATACTGGCGGGATGGTCAGAAGGTTCATCATGTTCCCAAAAGAAGCCTTGGGGAATTGATTGTTTCCAGGTTTTAATCTCTTTAAGAGGACCTGACCATGTACAATTGTATAATAATTTGAGTATGGGGCCATTTTTTTGAAAATTCTTCTTGTAAATCCAGGCTGCCTTGATTACCGGGTGGATGATACAGATGCAGTGTCTGTTTCCATGGGACTGTACTATATCGGTGCTTATCTTAAGGACAGACAGATGGATGTCACCCTTGTTAATCTTGCACCTGTCCGGGATTACCAGGCTTTTTTCCGCCAAAGGTTAAAAGAGACTGCACCCGATGTGGTCGGAATTTCCGTGCTCAGCGCCACCCGGTTTTCAGCCATGGAAGCGGCAGCACTTGCCAAAAAAAACAAACCAGGAGTGGTTACGGTTTTTGGGGGGCCTGGGGCCACCTTCCTTGCCCGGCACCTGTTTTCCGTGTGCAGCGCCCTGGATTATATTGTAAAGGGAGAAGGGGAGATCACCTTTTTTGAGCTGTTAACCCATATACAATCAAAATCCCCTTATCCTCCCTTTTACATCAAAGGGCTGATCTTTAAAAACTCAGGCCGTATTGAGGAAACCCGGAACAGGGAACTGATCAGCGATCTGAACAGTCTGCCCTATCCGGGTCAGTATTTTGACCTTCAGCATGTGTCCCTTTCCAGGGGATGTCCGGGAAGCTGTACTTTCTGTGGATCTCCTGCGTTCTGGGGGAAAAGACAGGTAAGGTTTCATTCTCCAGCCTGGTTTGCAGATCATTTGTCTCGTCTGGTAAAACGGGGGATCACCCATTTTTATGTATCAGATGATACCTTTACAATGGACAGAAAAAGAGTGATTCAGGTATGTGATGAGATTATGAACAGAGGTCTTGACATTACCTGGGCGGCTATTTCCAGGGTGGATTTTCTGAACAGTGAAATTCTTTTTTCAATGCGCCAGGCCGGCTGTGTTCAGATCAGTTTCGGGGTTGAAAGCGGTTCTGGTAAAATCAGGAAAAATCTGGGAAAGCCCGTTAAAAAAGAAACCATTGTGAATGCCTTTCATCTGACAGCCGCCCACGGGATGTTAACCCGGGCGTATTTTATTTACGGATCACCTGGAGAGACCGGTGACACCATTGCTGAAACAATGGGTCTGATTGCCGCCATTAAACCGTTGAGTGCTCTTTTTTATATGCTGGTTGTTTTTCCGGGAACCGCTCTGTATCAGGGGTTGAAACAGCGCAGCAGGATAAGTGATAGTATCTGGAATGAAAGAATTGAGGATATTCCCTGGTTTCAGATGGATAAGCACCTTGATTTTGAAACGGTTAAAGGCTTTGGGGAACAACTGCGCAACAGCTATTATGCCAGTGTGTCTCAATTTGCACTTAATGTGGATCTGATTGATAAACGAGAGATGTATCCCTTTCACGCGGATTTTCTGTCCCGTCTTGCCATGACCTTCAGCCACGGAGATTATGACGGGAACAAAAAGATCAGAGACTGTGATAAAACTGCGGAAAAACTGTATCAAAGGTCCCTGTCCTATGGTCCCAGCGCAAGAGCCTATCTGGGACTTGGTATGCTGCAACAGAAGAAAAAAAGCTTTAGCAGAGCAATAAATATAATTGAAACAGGGCTTGACAAATTTCCCTTTGATAAATCACTGAACATATGTATGGCTGTTTCTTTGATGAATACCGGCGAATTTAACAGGGCCCTTGTCTATCTTGATAAATTTTCATCCCACCGGGATGTTGAACCGTATATCAGTGCATGTATGCAGAGGAGTGGATGACAGTGAACACTGAAAATGATTACAGGCTGACCAATATTGTTAGAAAGGAAAACAAACTGGTCCGTATTAAAAAAGAGGTGTTAAGCCTGGATGGGGAGAAAGCCCTTGATGCCATCCTGGGATCAGGGGAGCCGGCAACCCTTGTTCAGTCCTTTGCAGACCAGGATCTGCATTTTCTCATGCACCATATTGGTTTTGATGATTTTATACCGGTGCTGTCCCTGGCAAGCAGTGAGCAGTGGGAGTATATCCTGGATATGGAAGTCTGGTATAATGACAGAATAAACCTGCCTCAAACTACAAGGCTGTTTGATCTTCTGTTTCAGGCCGATAACAAACGCCTGCTGCGCTGGCTTGTAAGAGAAAAGGTGGAATTTTTTGATTATTATCTGTTTAAACATCTTGATGTCAGGGTAAGGGAGCATGATGAAGATCCTTCGGATTTTATGGACGGATATATCACCATTGACGATATATTTTATTTTTGTTTTCCTGAAATAAAAGATTTACCGGAAACAGCTGATGAAGAAGAACCTGAAACAGCTGATGAAGAAGAAGAAGCGGAGGAGATCAGGCAGCTGCATCAGATGCAGCAGTGCGCGGAGTCCCTTATCATGAATATGCTCAACCTGACAGCTGATATGGATCTTTCTGTTTTTCAGGCACTTCTTCTGGAAAGCACTTCTGTCATACCTTCAGAAGTGGAAGAGGAAGAGTTCCGGCTGAAGAACGCAAGGCTTGCGGAAAAAGGGTTCCTTCCCTTTTATGAGGCCATCGGCATTTATCAGCCGGCAGAAATCAAGGATATCAGGCCCAGGCCGGGAAAATTTTTAAAAAAATCCCTTTATACCTCGGATCTGCCCCTGCCCCCCCAGTATACGGCCTCAATTCTGCCCTTTGAAACCCTTTTTGCAAAAGCTTTGTCTTTGATTGACGACACAGATGTGCTTTTAAACCTTCAGCTTGAGTTTGCCTCCCTGGTCAACACCCTGATTTCCGCGGACAGAACAAAGATCAGTCACAGGGACATTCTGGAAAAAGTGGTCAAAAAAGCCTGCTGTTATTTAAGTGTCGGTCTTGAGTGTATTCATGGACAAGAAAGGTTCTGCGCCCCTGAAAACGGAAGTCATGTTATCAGAAAGTTCAGGCTGAAAGATATTTTCAGGGTGGGATCAGGGGCCGGTATTAAGCTGAAAACCACTGCAGAACAATGGCGAAGAGCAAGTTTTCCTGTTCAGAAAAAACTGCCTTTAACCTTTCTCGGTGAAGAGTGGCTGGGGCTTGTTGGCGGTCTGCTCCTTGATCAGCCCCTTTATTTTGACAATTATGCCTCCAAGGTACTTTACCGGAATTTTGCATCCCTTGGTGATATAGAAGAAACAAAACAAAAGCTTGCTCTGATCATTGAAGTGGACAGGCTTATACGTTGTATGGACCCGGATATAAGGGGAAACAGTCAGACGTCCCTGACCTGCAGGGTGGTGCTTTTAACCCTGTGGGCCCGGGAGCGCATTGGACTTAAAGCCTCGGTTCTGGAACCTGTCCCCAGGGAAGATTTCAGGGAATTTTTTAAACAGATTTTTACCGGTCAGGAAAAGGGCAGGGTTGATAAAGGCAAAAGAGAGGATTTTTATATGTGGCTGTCTGAGAACTGTGATAAGGGCAGTTCCGCAGCCCTTGTCTATTCCTTTGTAAAACAGCTTTTTAATGAGATTGAGGATGAATACGGGAGGGTTGCGCCGGATGATCTTGATGCCAATATTTTTTCTTCCCATTTTCTTATTAAAAAGTAGGCATCCTTCATAATGCTTCAAAAGTATAGTAGTCCCAGCATGACTTGATGCCGATTTTATTCATGCTTTCAGCGGAACTTAACCGTGCGAGCATTAACTTTATGTATCAGGTCATTCAAGGACATCTATAGTTTACACTTTTT
>JAYEJJ010000091.1:0-20010 GCA_034660495.1 Thermodesulfobacteriota bacterium
AGCTGTTTGAGGACCAGTGGCCGCAGTTCTTGATTTTTAGCCTGGCAGGGAAAAAGTCCTCCGTCGTTCTCGTTCCTGACAGGCAACCGCTGGGGGCGGAGGTATTCAAAAAACTTGATGATCGAGTTTTATATGAAAGCCGTCAGCCGTCAGCCATCAGTACTCAGCTCACAGCTTTCATGTTTTGTTGTGTCTGTCAAGGCATGGACGTTACATGAAAGCCATCAGTACTCAGTTATCAGCTTCCAGTAAACAATTACAAATTTTGCTCTGCTGGTTACTGACAGCTGGTGGTTGATGGCTTTCATGATTTGTTTTGGCCGCTCAGGCCATGCCGATTATTTAGAGTTCGGTTGAGTCCATTTTCAGCCAATTTCAGTATACGGAGCGTATCCACAGCCTCCATCGGCTGATGGTAATACGATTTCAAAACATCGTTTAAAGAACAAAGAGTAAATATACCATATTTCCGGCAGCAGCAGAAGCACTAATTGAGATTTCTTTCTGTAACGCTTTTAAATTACAGCAAAGGGGCAAAAAGGCGGGTAAGGGAATTTCTCAGCTGCTTGAGCCGGTGAATTTTATTGTAGTCGGCCAGTGTAAAAGGACGTGCAGACTTCATATCCCTGTAGAAAATATGTTCAAGCTTGTGCGAAATGTCTTTGTCGTAGATCAGGGCATTGATCTCATAATTCAGTTCAAGGCTTCTGATGTCCAGATTGGCGCTTCCCACGGAACAGATCCTGGCATCCACCACTATGGTTTTGGCATGCATGAACCCTTTTGTGTAATAGTAAAAGGAAACGCCGGCTTCGAGCAGGTCTTTGAGATACGTCTGGGCCGCCCAGTAGGGAATGCGTTTGTCAACAACGCCGGTGAGCATGATCCTCACATCGATCCCGCTGAGGGCTGCTGTTTTAAGAGCCATGACAATGCTGGCATCGGGAATGAAATAAGGGGTATGGATAAAAATAAATTTTTCAGCTGAAGAGATCAGCAGAAAATAAAGCTGGCGGATAGAATCCCACTGGGAATCGGGTCCTGAAGTTGTGACCTGCAACCGGGTGACACTGGAGGCAGAAATGGTTTGAGGTACCATTTCCTTCATATCCAGAATCTCTTTGGTGGTGTTGGACCAGCTGACTGAAAACACGCCCTGGAGAACAGCAACGGATTCGCCCTGAATCCTGATATGGGTGTCCCGCCAGGTGGAAAACCGGCTGCCGCCGTCAATATATTCCTCTCCCATGTTCATGCCGCCAATATAACCGGTAGACCCGTCAATTATAATAATTTTACGATGATTTCTATAGTTGAGGGTATGTATTTTAAAAAGAGACTTGAAATTATAGTAGGGGTAGATCCTGATCCCTGATTTTCTAAGGCGATTCAGGTATCTCTTTGACAGATAATTGCCAACCACATCGTATAATACCCTGACAGCCACGCCCTGCCTTACCTTTTGCTGAAGAATATCCACCACCTTTTCCGTAAAGGAATCATCCTGCCATATAAAATACTCCATATGAATATAATTTTCAGCAGCTGTGAGGTCCTGAATCAGGGTGCCGAATTTGTCCTCTCCGTTAAAAAAGACCTGTACATGATTGTGCCGGGTGAGCACTGAATCAGAATTATGGGTAAGCAGGCGGATCAGCTTTCTGTTCTCAGGGGAATCATACTCGGCATGCAGGTTTTCGATCTCCTGCTCCTGCCGGGCAATCAATTTTTCATTACAATAGTGAAGCCGGTTTTCCAGATCCTGGGGCAGGAGTTTCTTTTTAACCCTGGGCCGCATGCCCCTGCCCAGGAGGAAATACAGAACAAGACCTACAAAGGGCAGAAAAAAAAAGATCAGCAGCCAGGACAGGGTGGTGGCCGTCTCCCTGTTGTCCAAAAGCAGGTAAATAATCATGACAAAAATATAAAGATAAAGGGCAAAAATAAACAGGGTGTTCCAGGAAGGCATTTTATTTCCTTATCAGTTTATTGTGAAATCGCATACCATGGGAAGATGATCGGAAAGGGTTACTCTAGGCACGTGAATATTCTGTGCAGTGATTTCAGGGCTGAGAAAAATATAGTCCAGCTCCCATCTCGGCTTTTTACTGGGGAAGGTCAGATAATTGTTGAAATTGGCACTTTCAAGATTTGTGGCATTGAGAAACGCCTCCAGTTCCTCCGGTCCTGAAAAGACATTGAAATCGCCTCCCACCACAACGGGTTTTGGGCTGCGGCAGATCAATTCTGACAAAAATTCAAGCTGATTCTGCCGGTGGGAGTGTTTTATGGACAGATGAACAAGAAAACATATCATATTATCCAGTTCAACTTCGATAATCAATCGCTTGATCCCTTTTTTAAAATAATGATACCGGCGGGACAGTATTTTTCTGCTGACCAGACAGGCATTGCCCTGATTCTTCATCAGGGGCATAAACCGGTTCAGTATCTGATGCTGGTATTTGGTGGCAAAAATATAATCATGGCCCAGTTCCGCAGCGATCTGCCGGGCCTGGTTCATTCCGCCGGAACGTCTGGAACCGCCGTCCACTTCTATGAGTGCGGTAATATCAGGGTTGTATTCCTCAATAAAGCCCTTGATCTGCTGCAGCCCCTTTTGGGTGCTGCGCAAATATCCACTAAAGGGAAAAGGCGTATGAAACCGCCACCCAAACCCTGTGCAGTACCTTATATTATACACCAGAAACCGGTATGTATGCCTTGTATCCATTGTCTATGGAAATTTAAATTCTTTGAGTGCGTTTTTTCTTCTTATCCAGTTCAATGCATTCTGTAGAGACGTCAGTTTTAAAAGCCTTAATTCCAGTTTTTTTTTCCAGGGGAAATTGATCAGGATAAGCCCCATCACGATGGTCAGCAGTCCCTGCCCCGGTATAAACAGCATTATAAATCCAGCGGTGAGAAGAAAAATTCCTGCAAGATTTTTAAGCAGAACCATAAAACAATGCAGGGGCAAAGATTTAAAAGGGGCTGTTGTCCTGGTATTTCTGATAAAAAAATCATCCTGCAGACGTATGACAATCAGGGGAATGCAGACAATTGTAACTGAAAACAAAACAATTGAAATAAGAGATAAAAATAAAAGCGCATCTGCGTGATCAGTCAGGTAATAAGAAATCATGAATTTTATTCTTTTATATTAAAGCCTTCAGCCATCCCCCAAAATAAAATCTGCAACCAGTAACCCCCTTTGACGTCATCCCTTAAATTCAAGTATATACAGCCCCCCTTCCTTGTCAAGCAAAACCTGATTATTGGCTTGTCTGAACAAAATCATTATAAAATGCCCAGCCGCCGCCAAGAGATTTGTAAAGGGCAGCCAGGTTTGCGTTCACCCTGCCCTGGGACTGAATCAATTCATCTTCCAGCTCAAAAAGGGATCTCTGGGCATCCAGAACATTATAAAAAGTTACAAGCCCTGCCTTATACCGGTCCCTTGCCACCCATTCCGTCCGTTTGGCCGCGGCAACGGCTTTTTTTAAATATTCTTCCCGCATCTGCTCCTTTGCATAGGCTGTCAGGGCATCTTCCACTTCCTCCTGGGCATGGAGCACGGCGGACTGGTATGCAATCACAGCCTGTTTCTGTTTTTCTGTCTGCATGTCAATATTCAGCCTCAGGGCTTTGCCGTGAAAAATATTCCAGGATATACCCGGGCCTATATTCCAGAACCGGCTCTTGGCACTGAGAAAATCTCCCCCGGCATCCAGCGCCTCAATGCCTATGGACCCCAAGAGACGGAACCTGGGATAAAGATCGGCCACTGCCATGCCTATCCTTGCGGTCTGGGCTGCCAGCTGTCTCTCAGCCCGGCGGATATCCGGTCTGCGGCGCATGGCTTCCGCCGGGATTCCCACAGCCACATAAGGGGGGACCTCAGGAATATCTCCCGGATTAGAAAGTTCTTCCTCAAGGGCGCCCGGAGAAAGCCCGAGTAAAACAGCCAGACGGTTTTTGGCTGCAATCAGTCCGCTTTCCAGCATGGACACGGTGGACCGGGTGTATTCCAAATTTCTCAAAGACTGCTGCACAGCCAGTTCATCAATCAAACCGGATTTATACCTTGAATTGTTTAATTCATATGTTTTTTTCTGGATTTTGATATTCCCCCGGGTAATGGCCAGCCGCTGCTGATAGGTCCTGACTTCTGTATAATTCACCGCCACTTCTGCCATAAGGCTGATCAAAACATCGTTGAGATCGGCGCTGCTGGCTTCCAGTTCCGCCTGGGCCGCCTGGACAGACCGCCTTATCCCGCCAAACATATCCAGTTCCCACGAAGCATCAAATTGGGAAAGATAATAATCCTGCACTGACGATCCATAGGAAAACGGCCTGGACTCACTGGTGCGCTGCCTCTGGAACTGACCGCCACCATCCAGGGTGGGAAACAGGTCTGACCGGCTCAACCCTCTGCTGATCCTTGCCTGGGAAAGCCTGGAAAAAGCGGTTTTAAGATCCAGATTCCCTTTAACCGCTCTTTTTTCCAGATCACTGAGGGTTTTGTCCTGAAACAGATCCCACCACCTGGACAATTGATCCTGATCCGGCTCATCCGGTTCAAGTCCCTTATCCATGTCAGCCTGCCATTTTTCAGGACTATCAGGCGCATGTCCCGTGTAATCAGGTCCCACCATGGCGCAACCGCTTATCAATGTACAGGTAATCAGGGTACAGGCCATCAAAAGCAGCATGCCCATCCAGCTACGTACCCGTGCTCGTGCCCGTACCCGTGCTCGTGCTCGTGCTCGTACCCGTGCTCGTGCCTGTGCCAGTGCTCGTGCCTGTGCCCGTGCCCGTGCCCGTGCCCGTGACGTGCACGTGCACGAGCACGAGCACGAGCACGTATAGGGGCGCCACCACCCAAAGGATCCGGAGTATGATGGCTTTGGATTCCTACCGGGTTCAATCATTTTTTTCTCCTTTTCTTCTCCAGTTATGTCCCTTTTCCCTCATAGTCTGGAACAAAAAATACAGGGCCGGAATAATCAATATACCCAGCGTGGTAGCCATTATCATTCCGTAAAACACCACCGTGCCGATATGCCTGCGGCTGGCAGCCCCTGCACCCATGGACCATACCAGGGGCGCCACCCCAAGAATAAAGGTAAGCGCTGTCATGAGTACGGGCCTGAAACGGACAGAAGCGCCGTCAATGGCAGCCTCATAGGTTGAAACGCCGGCTTCTCTTCGATCCCTGGAAAACTCCACAATCAGAATGGCATTTTTGGCAGCAAGCCCCACCAATAACACCAGGCCGATCTGGGCATATATGGACAGGGGCCGGCCGGTCAGCCACAGCCCCAGAAAGGCCCCAAAAGTCGCCACAATAACGGAAAGAATAATGGGCATGGGCAGATTCCAGCTTTCATACTGCCCCACCAGAAAAAAATAGGCAAAAAGAACGGCCAGTGCAAAGAGATAGATAACCGTACCGCTGGCCTGCTGTTCCTGATAGGACATTGCCGACCATGAAAAGGTATATCCCTCGGGCAGGGTCTCCCTGGCCAGGCGCTTCATGGTCTCCATGGCTTCACCCGAAGAGTATCCCGGGGCGGCGGCGCCTTTGATAGCTGCGCTGGAAAACTGATTATACCTGCTAATCACCCTTGTGCCAAGTATCGTGGACAGGGAGATCAGATTTTCCACAGGCACTTCCAGGCCCTTGTTGCTGGTTATATACAGATCCATAATATCATCGCTGCTTTGTCTGTAGGTGGCCTTTGCCCTGGACTTGACCTGGTAGGTCCGGCCGTACAGATTAAAATCATTGACATACCTGGAGCCCAGCTCATGGCTGAGGGTTGAAAAAAGCCGGCTTACAGGAACGCCCAGCTCTTCCATACGTGTACGGTCAAGATTTACAAAAAGCTCAGGGGTATCTGCAGAAAAAGTCGTATACACCCGTGACAGAGAAGGTTCCTGATTGGCTGCAATAATAAGGCCCATGGCAACGGAAGCCAGTTCCGCAGGGGACTGATCTCTCTGGGCCTGAAGCCTGAAATCAAACCCGCCCGTAACACCCAGCCCATGGATGGGAGGCGGCACAAAGGCCATGATATTGGCCGTGGTTATGGTGCTGAGCCGTTGTGAACTTTCCGCAACAAGGGCATTTATATTCAGTTCCGGGGTTTCCCGTTCATCCCAGGGCATTAAATCTGCAATTAAAAACCCCACATTTTCCGCTTTGCCGCTGAGCAGGCTGAACCCGTTAATGGCCAGAACATTTTCCATACCATCCATGCCCATCAGGATATCAGTTGCCTTTGCCGTGACCGCATCGGTACGTTCAAGGGTTGCCCCTTCCGGTAATTGAACGTCAATCAGAAAGGCGCCCTTGTCCTCCTGGGGCAGAAAACTTGTGGGCGTATGCCCGGAAAAAAACCAGGCTCCGCCGGCCGCAGCCAGAAAAAGCACAACACCGACCACCAGATGCCTGACAAGCCAGCCCACAACAGCGGTGTAGACGTTTCGCGTCCCCCACAGCACAGCGTTGAACCATCCAAAAGGCCCCCGTTTATGGGGGTTGGGTGACTTTAACAAAACAGCGCACAGGGCCGGACTCAAGGTCAATGCGCAGATGGAGGAAATCAGAACAGATACACAGATGGTGACCCCGAATTGTTTATACAGCTGGCCGGTAATACCGGGCATAAATGCCACCGGCACAAATACAGCCAGAAGTACCAGAGTGGTGGCTACAATCGGACCTGTGACCTGATCCATGGCTTTGACGGCAGCAGCTTTTGATCCAAGTCCTTCTTCCTCCATGATACGGTGAACATTTTCCACAACAACAATGGCATCATCCACCACAAGTCCGATGGCCAGGATAAGGGCAAACAATGATATGGTGTTTACATTGAATCCCAGGGCCAGCAGAACGGCAAAGGTGCCGATAATGGAAACCGGCACAGCTGCCGCAGGTATAAGCGTTGCTCTTACATTCTGTAAAAACAAAAAAATGACCAGAATGACCAGAAGAAACGTCAAACCCAGTGTAAACGAAATTTCCTGAACCGCCACCCTCACATACAGGGTCGTGTCATAGGGAATCTTATACTCCATGTCATCGGGCATTTCCTCTGCCAGGCTTTCAAGTCTGGCTCTGACCACATTCATGGTCTCAATGGCATTTGCATCTGATGACCGGTACAGGGCAAGGTTTATGGCTTCACGATTGTTAAAATTCCCAGCGGCATCATAGCTTTTACTGCCCAGTTCAATTTCAGCAACATCTATGACCCTGACCATGCCGCCGGCCTCATTGATTCGCACAATTATATTTTCAAACTCTTTTACATCGGTAAGCCGGCCCTTGGCATTCAAAGTGTACTGCATCTTCTGCCCGGGAGTACTGGGGGCTGTCCCCACTGATCCCAGTGTGGCCTGGATACTCTGCTGCCTGATGGCCTGGATCACTTCATCCGGGCTCATGCCAAGGGCGGTGAGCTTGTCCGGGTCCATCCATATTCGCATGCTGTACTCTGATTCACCAAAAATATAAACATCACTGACCCCTTTGAGCCGCTGCAGGGCATCTTTAATGGTCCGGCTGACATAATTGCTTATAAACAGCCTGTCCCGCGTTCCTTTTGGCGAAGTAAAGGAAACCACCCCAAGCATATCTGAAGAGCGCCGCCGCACACTGAGGCCCTGATCCAGCACCTCCTGGGGAAGCTGGGATTCCGCCAGCTGCAGTCTGTTCTGAACGTTGACCTGGTCAATATCCGCATCTGAATCTACATCAAAGGTCACCTCCAGAGAATACCCACCGGAGTTGGTACAGTCCGAACTCATGTACAGCATGTTTTCCACCCCGTTCATCTCCTGTTCAATGGGGGCAGCAACCGTATTCTTTACCACCTGGGCGCTGGCACCGGGGTACACGGCTCTTACCCGGATCACCGGCGGGGTAATGGATGGATATTCAGCCACAGGCAGAGAAAAAATAGAAATAATTCCAGCCAGGGTAATGATAATTGAGATGACAACTGAAAGTCTTGGACGCTGGATAAATATTGTCGAAAACATCTTTTACATATCCTTTTTTTTCATGGAGCCGGTCTGCACTGTTATTCCGGGAACAACCTTCTGCAGTCCCTCCACAATCACTTTTTCATTTTCACGCAGACCTGATTTAACAATAAATTTCAGGTTCAGTGTTTTTTCTATCTCTATCTCGCGCTTTTTCACCTGATTGTTTTGATCCACCACAAACACAAAAGGACCGTTTTTATCCCGCTGCACAGCCACCTGAGGAACTGCGGGCCGCATTTCCGGTGTAACAGATTCGAGAAAGACAGTAACGTATTCTCCCGGCACCAGTTCTCCTTCGGGGTTATCAAACTTTGCCCACATAGAAATTGTCCCTGTATTTGGATCCATTCTGTTATCAATAAACGCTATGCTTCCCTTTCTGGAATACAGGGTTTTATCGGAAAACTGAAGTTGAACGCTTAAAAGACGCTTTCCTTTCTTGTTTTCAGCATCCATGAACGCCTTATGGATAATCCCCCCCTGCTTTTCGCTGACAGAAAAAACCACCCGGATGGGATCCATGCTGACAAGTTCTGCAAGGGGGCCTGATGAGGGGCTGACCAGATCCCCCTTTTTATAGAAACTCTTTCCAATACGTCCATCCATGGGCGCCTTGATTGAGGTATACCCCAGATCTATCCGGGCCAGTTCCAGATTTGCCCTGGCCTCCTGCAGCCTTGCCTGGGCAAGATCATACGCTGCCTTGGCATCATCCAGATCTGTTTGAGGGACACTTGCCGCATGGGCAGAACGAAGCCTGCGCAGGCGGTTCTCGGTTTTGAAAAGATCGGCCTCAGCCTGATTCACCCTGGCCACTGCTGTATCCACCCGGGCTTTACAGGGCATCTGCTCGATGATATACAAGAGCTGCCCTTCCCTGATAAATGACCCTTCTCTGAAATTAACCTGTTCCAGATATCCTTCGGCCCGGGTTTGAAGATTAATGGAAACAACTGCCTCTGCATGGCCGACAAATTTTTCCGGTTTGCTGACATTTTCCAGGCTAACTGAAGACACATTGACCAGTGGAGACGGTCCCTGCCCGGCGCCGGGTTTTTGTGCATGAGCTGTCAGGGGGGCAACCATGACCAAACCGGTGAACAAAAGCCGTAAAAACACTCTCATTTTAAAGATCCTCCGTATTGCTTAAAAGATTGAATACCTATTCAACACTTTTCTGGTTTAAAGATCAAGGCTTGATTCCACAGGGTATGATGAACAATGCCAAACTGGGCAAACCGCCTTGCTATGAGCAGCCCGCAGTCTGTTTTCTTCTGGGACAGATATTTTTTTTCCCAGGCCATATGAATGGTGATCTCATTTTCGAGTTCTATCTTTTCATAGCAGACAAACCATTCCGGGACTGGATTAAACGCTCTGTTCCTAAAGTCGCTCATCTCCCTTAAAAGCATGGCACATTGCTCTGCCCGGGCAGTTCTTACACTTATTGTTTCGATCCACATATATTCTGTTCCTTAAATTTTTACAGGGTATTTGCAATTTCCCTTTAGCCTCTCAGTATTTAGCAATTTCCCTGCCATCATAAGAATATCCATTGAAAAATTTTATTTCACAGACAAGCCTGCTGATTACCGTTTCAAATTTCTGCCCCCCAGGTATTATAAAAAATATTTACATTATAATGTAAAAAATATATGCTATAATGTAAAATAACAAATTTTTACCATATAATGTAAAACCTTAACAGAATTTTTATTCATTTTCTTTTCTGAGTATTCTGTGGTTTATGGTTTGTTGTGATGCACGGCATCATGATGGTATAAAAAAAAACTGAAATGGAAAAAACCAAAGAAGCCTTTTTCAGGGAAGCGGTTCTTAGAATCTGCAGCAGCCTTGATATTGAAAAGGCATTGAACAGCTGCTTGGATCATTTGAAAAAAATTCATACCCGCCGATGTCATGAACCTGTCCGTTTATGTGCCTGAACTGCAAATGCTGGAATTTGTTGCCTTTGCCGGAAAAGCAGAGGATAGACCCAGTGCTGAAGCCATCTCAAGTCCCGGAATCAACTGGGAAGACCCTGAAAAACATCGGCCTGGACTGTCTGATGTATTTATACTGAACAATCCTGCAAATGAACCCAATATTAACGATTCCCTGAAGCAATTAAATTTGGACGCTGATTTTTCAGCAATTGTAATGCGTCTTTCTCTGGATGGGAATTATATTGGGGAAGTGGCTGTGAGAACCAGAGGCATGAATCAGTATAAGGAAGAACATGGCCGTCTTTTTGTATTTCTCAGGGAACCCATTGCCATTGCCCTGGCCAATGCTTTGAAACACATGGAGGTGATCCGCCTCAATGAGATCCTGGCCGATGACAGCCGTTATTATCAGCAGGAACTGAGCACCAAAAAAGGCAGTGAAGTAGTGGGGGAAAATTTTGGACTCAGCGGAGTGATGGGTCAGGTCCAGCAGGCAGCCCCCCTGGACAATCCCATTCTGCTTCTGGGTGAGACCGGCTGCGGAAAAGGGGACGGTTTGAGCGCGGCCAGGGCGGCACTGTGTTTCTGGATGAAATCGGCGAACTTTCCCTTCAGTTCCAGGTCAAACTGCTGCATGTCCTTCAGAACAGGGAAATTGAGCGGGTGGGCGGGACCCGGACCATCTCCCTGGACATTCGTATTATTGCCGCCACCAAACGTGACCTGGCTGCCATGGTACGTTCGGGAGAGTTTCGTGAGGATCTGTGGTACCGGCTCAATGTTTTTACTGTAATGATACCGCCTCTACGTCAGAGAAAAGAGGATATTCCTGCCCTTGTTCACCATTTTCTGCACCAGAAGGCTGTTGAATTAAAACTGCCCCGGCAGCCCAGACTGTCAATCGGAGATATGGAAAAGCTGATGACCCATGACTGGCCGGGGAATGTCCGCGAACTGGAAAATTTCGTGGAACGGGCATTGATTCAATCCACTGGTGACGAGCTGGACATGGGAGCCTTACTGGAAAGCATCAGGCAGCTGCAAACCGCCAGACCCAGTGACTCCCTGGATGCCATGCAGCCCTTTCCCTCCCTGAACGCAGTCTGCGCCCGGCATATTCAACAGGCCCTGACCCGCAGCCGGGGAAAAATAAGCGGCCCGAACGGCGCAGCAGAACTTCTGGACATCCACCCCAATACCCTTCGGCAGCGCATGGACAGGATGGGAATCCCCTATAAACGAAAAAAAGCCTAAGCTTTTTTTTCTTTAAAAAGATACAGGGCAGAAATGCCGCCCAGGGCAATCAAAACACCAATGAACAGAAACGCCTGGCTAAAAAGCCCCAGGTCTCCCATAAAACCGATAATTGCAGGAAGGAGTCCGGCACCGATCAGAAATGAAAACGGAATGGTTAAAGACACAATGATATTGCGCATCTCAGTTCCCACAATGGATGACATGGCCGCAAAAGCGCATGGGAAAAAACAGACGGCAGTCATCGGCTGGAGAAACACCACAAAAAGATTCCACCTGCCGTGACATATTCCCAGACAAGCGGTTAACACTCCTGTAATACAAAGAACAATTCCCATGGTGCGTTTCGGACCGAAATGGTCAGCTGCCCATCCTGCAGCAAGAACAGAGAACAGCGTTGACACCCTGGAAAACCCCACAAAAAGATTTGCTGCAGACCGGTTCAGACCCTCAACCTCAACCAGAAACACAGGAAGCATGGTATAGACACCAAAAGTGGACCCCACCCCAAGACCAAACAGCACCATAATTCCCCAGAAAGCGCCTTTTCTGCTCAAATCACAAAGAGACTTAAGATCCGGGCGCTGTCCCAGAAAATCGCCCCCAGATCCGATACGGGTATATACCAGTCCCATTAAAATTGATCCTGCACCCAGGGTTAAAAGCACTCCTCGCCATGAAATGACCAGCATAAGAGATTCTGTAAGCAGGGGAGCGATGAGAAAAGACAGATTGGGGGCCAATTCATGAATAGACAAAGCCCGGCCCCAATGCCCCGGTCCGGCCAGAGACGTCAAAGTGGCAATGCCCGAGGGAAGGTAAATCCCCGCAGCCAGACCCAGGAACAAAAAATCTGCCTGAAGATGCCACAACCGGGTTCCCATGGAAGTTGCTGCAAGGACAAACCCGACCATATATGCGGACAAAAGCAGTGTCTGCCGATGGGTAATACACGAGGCGACATACCCCGAGCCCAGAAGAGAAAAAAAATAACCAAACGACATGGACAGGAAAAGAGAGCCTGAATATGTATGGGAAATCTGAAGATCCTGTTCTATGGCAGGAAGAAGCGGTGCCAGAATAATCCGTCCAAGAAAATTCAGCAGAAAAATACCAGTGAGAAGACATGCCGGCATCAGCCAGGCCCTTTGTTTTGATTTATTGTTCAGAGCATGCACACTCATTAATTTATGACATTCCTTTTATTATGGTATTTTTGTCTAATAAAATTTCAGGCTAACGAAAAGGTTACCATAGGATAAAAATCCATATTTTGTCAAGTCAGTATATCTGCTTTGATCCAGATCCAAGTCTTTTACACATATTCTTTACACCAAAAGGGAAAATACCGGGGGAAAAGGTGTTTACGAAGCATATGATGAGATTCAAATAGTGTAACGCTTTTCATTTTTGCCTGATTTCAGGCTATTAAAGTGGTTTTACAATCAAAACAGTGTAACGCCATCAATATTTCTCCAATATTACAGCAAATTGCAAAATATTATGACTTTTTCAGCGCCCGAAAGACATTATGAAAACAAATGAAGATAGCGAGTTTAGGATGAGGATATAAGAGTTATAAAAACAGGCCACCTGCCGGCAAATCGGCAAATGGCCTATATAAGGTCGTGCGGTTTTTTTTATAGCTTACTGGGGAGGCAGGTCGGATATAAACTCAAGGGTAAGATTGATGTCTACAAACTGATACTTCAATTCTAAAACTCCTCTTTTTTATGTTGTTTCAAGATGCGGACTTGATCATCTTCCATTGTCCGCATTGTCTCCGATGAAGTTCTTTTCGGCATGCCGGGCTGCACGTCCTTTGTCTTCCTTTCTGCTGTGCAATGGGCTGAAACCATTTCCGGCAAATGCAGCATGGACGTTTTCCACGTATATTTTTTCCCATGTTAAAATCTCCAGCATTAAAATCGGACAAAATATATACGCAAAATGGAATATTGATAAACAGCGGCGGGGTTTACCCGTTACAGTATTTCGTCACTGATTCGGGGTTTGAGCGTTACACTATTTGAATCCTAGCAGGCATTCGACCCGAATGGCCGCTGTGTTTATAAGCGGGTTCTGGTGGCGGTGGAGTCGAACGACTTGAACCGGCCCGTTTGGCTGTACAATTACAAGCTCGGCCATAATGCGGAAAGGATTGCCTCAGGATGCTGGTATCCATCAAAATAAAACGAAATCGGCTTAAATCGGCAAAGAACATTTGACTTCTGGCTTTCATCTCAGTATATTTGAAAGGTGAATTAAATTGGGAATGTTGTATTTGCGGCATTCCTTAACTGCCTCTGTTGAGGTCATGGCAAAAAGCAATAGCCCCCAAGAGGAGTATGAGACATGGCAGAAATAGATGATCGCTGGTTGTCAGTGGACGAAATATGCAAACACCTTGGGATCGGTAAGGATACCGTCTACAAGTGGATCGATAAGCACGGCATGCCCGCTCATCGAATGGGCCGCCTGTGGAAATTCAAAAAAGATCAGGTGGACGCATGGGTTGAGGCAGGCGGTGCGGCTTCTTCTGAAGAATCCGACAAGGTTAAATAATGCATCGTATTGAACTGATGGGAAAATAGGCGGCAAAACTATGCAGATATTGGACAATATAAATGCCCTGTGGGGAGATGACCTCAAAAAAGCGATTAAGCCCGGTTCCAAGCTGAAAATTGCGGCGTCCTGTTTTTCCATTTACGCATATGAAGCGTTAAAAAAAGAATTAGAGAAGGTTGATTCGCTTGAATTCATTTTTACCGCACCGGCCTTTGTGCCCAATGAGGTCACGGACAAGGTCGCTAAAGAACGAAGAGAGTTTCATATACCCAAGCAACAGCGCGAACGAAATCTGTATGGAAGTGAATTTGAAATTCAGCTCAAAAATAAACTTACCCAAAGAGCGATAGCAAAAGAATGCGCTGATTGGATTCGTCGAAAAGCCGCATTCCGCTCCAATTCAACTAAAGCACCAATGCAGCAGTTTGCTTGTTTGAGTTCAGGTAATGACGAATCAGCCTATATGCCTCTGCATGGATTTACGGCAGTTGACCTTGGATATCAACAAGGTGACGCAGTTTCTAACCTCATCAATAAACTCGATGAGACCCCACTTACAACAATTTACCTGCAGCTTTTTGACCAAATTTGGGGCGATCGTGAAAAACTACAAGATGTCACCGATGCTATCTGTGCGCATATCGAATCCGTGTATCAGGAAAACTCCCCGGAAAAGATTTATTTCCTCATGCTCTACAACATCTTCAATGAGTTCCTTGAGGATTTGAATGAAGATGTTCTGCCCAATGACCTGACCGGCTATAAGAACAGTGTTGTATGGAATAAGCTGTTCAATTTCCAGAGAGATGCAGCCACAGGAATTATAAATAAACTTGAAAGCTTTAACGGGTGCATCCTTGCCGACAGTGTTGGTCTGGGAAAAACTTTCACCGCTTTAGCAGTCATTAAATATTACGAGCTCCGCAATCGCTCTGTTTTGATACTTTGCCCCAAGAAGCTGGCGGATAACTGGTTGAACTACAACCGGAACCTGAAGACCAATATTCTGGCTAAGGACCGTTTGAACTATGATGTGCTTTGCCATACGGATTTGCAGCGCACCACTGGTGAGTCCTTTGGCACCCCTTTGAACAAAATCAATTGGGGCAACTATGATCTTGTGGTCATTGATGAGTCTCTCAATTTCAGAAACAACGATGCCTACAAAGACAAAGAGACCCGATACAAAAAGTTGATGAACGCTGTCATCAGAGACGGCGTAAAAACCAAAGTTCTGATGCTCTCTGATACTCCGGTAAATAACAGGTTCAATGACCTTAGAAACCAATTGGCCTTGGCATACGAGGGCGAATCAGAAAGCCTGAGCAATAAATTACGGACATGCAAAACCGTTGAAGAGATTTTTCGTCGCGCCCAGACCGTATTTAACTCATGGTCAAAGCTGCCAGCTGAGGAACGCACAGCCAAAGCAATATTAGATGCTCTTGATTTCGACTTCTTCGAGCTACTTGACAGTGTAACCATTGCCCGGTCCAGAAAGCACATAGAAACTTTTTATGATACTACGGATATCGGCAAGTTTCCCGTAAGGCGCAAGCCCTTGTCCTTCCGCAGCCAGCTGACTTCCCGCCAGGACGTCATGAGTTTTAATGACATCTATGCGCAATTATCACTGTTAAAACTCTCTGTATATGCACAGGTCAGCTACATTTTGCCCAGCCGTTTGAAAAAATACGAGGAGCTCTACGATACAGCTGTTGAAGGCGGCAAAGGAAAACTTAAGCAGGCTGATCGCGAAAAAAGTCTTCATTCGTTGATGACGACCAATCTGCTGAAAAGGCTCGAAAGCTCCGTTGAATCATTCAGGTTAACGCTCGGCTCTCTCAAGGAAAACCACAGAGGGATGCTGGACAGGATAGAACAGTTTAAGCAATCGGGATCAGACTTCTCGATTCACGATTTTGCCGATTCCCTTGGTGATTTAGAAGCCGAAGATGATGATCTGACCGGCCTTGGTGATTTTATGATCGGTGGCAAGGTGCAGGTGAGCCTTGGAGATATGGACTTGCCATCATGGGAGCATGACTTACGAGCAGATCTTTTCATCATTTCAGAGCTGCTTGATGAGATGAGAAAAGTGTCCCCTAAAGATGACACCAAGCTCCAGCACCTTAAATCTCACATTGAAAACAAAATCAAACAGCCGATAAACCCCGGAAATAAAAAGGTCGTTATCTTTACTGCCTTTGCTGATACTGCGAACTACCTCTACGACAACCTCTCAGGAGAGCTGTTGAAAACAGGAATACACACAGGGAAAGTTACCGGGAAAGATGCGCCTAAAACCACACTGAGCCATGTTAACAAAAAGCGGGGATACGACTTTCAGTCCATCCTCACTCTTTTCTCTCCGATATCGAAAGAAAAAGCACTGATTCTTCCTGAAGAGCAAGGTGAAATTGACCTTTTAATCGGTACGGACTGTATCTCAGAAGGCCAGAACCTGCAGGATTGCGATTACCTGATTAACTACGACATTCAATGGAACCCGGTGCGTATCATACAGCGGTTTGGCCGAGTGGATCGAATTGGTTCTCCAAATGAATCCATCCAGCTGGTGAATTACTGGCCAGACATTTCTCTGGATGAGTACATCAATCTTAAGGAACGAGTGGGAAATCGCATGCATATTGTTGACCTTACCGGTACCGGTGATGACAATGTGTTGTCCGCAAAGGCCAATGATGTGACCTACCGAAAAGAACAGCTTCGTCGACTTCAGGAAGAAGTCATAGAGCTGGAAGACCTCAAAACAGGAGTCAACATCACGGATCTGGGTTTAAATGATTTCAGGATGGACCTCCTTAATTATATCAAGACCAACGGGGATTTAGGGCATTTACCCAGCGGCCTTCATGCTGTCGTGCCTTCCAAGCCGGAAATTGGTTTGAATCCCGGGGTGATCTTCACCCTTCGCAACCGCAATTCAGATGTCAATGTCAATCAGCACAACCGGCTGCACCCGTACTATCTGCTTTATATCGGAAACGATGGTGAGATCATTACCGACCCCACACAGGTGAAGCCACTACTGGATCGGGTCAGAAGTTGCTGCAAAGGCCTAAGCAGCCCCATATCCACAGTCTGCCAATTGTTCAATACATACACCGACGATGACCGGGACATGACTCGCTACTCAGATTTATTGGGGCAAGCCATCCGGTCTATGGTTGAGGTCAAAGAAGACAAGGATATCGACAGCCTGTTTTCAAGTGTAAACACCACGGCACTGGTGGATACGATTAAAGGTCTGGATGATTTCGAGCTGATATCTTTCCTTGTGGTACAGCGGGACGAAGCATGAAGTCGCTCTATAATTTTCCTAAGGCCGCAGCATTCGGAAAAATGCTCGCCAAAAGTAAAATCTACGAACACGCAACGCCCACAACTAAAGTTAAGGAGCTGTTTGTCGAGCAAGTCGAAAAGATAACCTGGGCCTACAAGCTGTCACCCGCGACAATCAACCTGCCTGCCAGTGATGGCGTTCACGAAATTCAGGTTTTTAATGTGACCTTAAGAACCGGCGCATTAGCCTCTGAGGTTTTACAAACCATAGATAAAGCCATTCCTTCGCCCATTCTGTTTATTCTGAGCTACAAAGGAAAATGCCGTTATGTGGCGGCCTATAAACGACCCAGTGAGGCAGATAAAACCAGATGGGTGGTCAGCGGTTACTTTGAAACCGACTGGATGAGTGACTCACAGGAAAGATCAGAGCTGCCTGTTGTTTTGAATATGGCGGCACTCTACCACTTTTTCCTCAAGGCGATCATTCCCCTCCCTTTCAGACAAGGTGAAGCCTTGGCTGAATTGGTCCTGCGAGCGGATCAGCTACGAAGCAAAGAGCGTGAGGCGGGTAAGCTTACGAGCCGGATAAAAAAAGAAAAGCAGTTCAATCGACGAGTGGAACTGAACCGAACACTGAATGAGTTGAAACAGGAAATTGAGAATTTAAAACGCTGAGCAGGCGGAAAAATACAGGAGTCTTATGATGGAAAAATTAAAAATGCACAGCCCTAACTTTGCTGAAGAAAATATCGCAAAGCTGGCAGCCCTGTTTCCGGGCTGCGTCACTGAATCGACTGATGACGATGGAAACCCGAAAAAGGCTATCGACTTTGATCTGCTGCGGCAGGAGTTGGCGACGTCAATCGTGGAAGGGCCACAGGAGCGTTACCATTTGAACTGGCCCGGCAAGCGGGAATCACTGCTTACCGCCAATGCGCCCATTGCCAAGACGCTGCGCCCTTGCCGGGAAGAAAGCGTGGATTTCGATACTACCGAAAACCTCTTTATTGAAGGCGACAATCTCGATGCCCTGAAACTTCTGCAGGAAACGTATCTCGGCAAGGTCAAGATGATCTATATCGACCCGCCGTATAATACAGGCAGAGATTTTATTTATGCTGATAATTTTGCTGAATCCAGTGAAGAATTCTTGATTGATTCGGGGCAAAAGGATGAAGAAGGCAATCGTCTTGTGGCCAATACTGACTCCAATGGACGATTTTATTCTGATTGGCTGAGTATGATGTATTCTCGACTTAAATTGGCCAGAAACCTCCTTAAGGATGATGGTGTCATTTTTATCAGTATTGATGATGGCGAGATTGATAATATTAGAAAGCTTTGTGATGAAGTTTTTGGGAGAGATAACTTCATAGACACAATCATATGGAAGAAACGATACGGTGGCGGCGCTAAGGAAAAGTATTTAATATCACTCCATGAATACGTATTGATGTACACAAAGAGTGAGCAGCAACCTGAAAATATTTATGTGCCTCTTACTGAGGAATCAATTAAGCGGTACTACAAGTTGAAAGATAGCAATTTATCTGTTCGTGGTCCTTATACTCGATGATCAAGTTTTTTTTAACATGTTGATATTATTGATTTTAACAAAATGTGCTATATTTGTGGCACTGTTTTTTAAAACAAATAATATCAATAGGTTAGGGTTTTTTGACAAAAAAATCTTGTAAAATCACATCATTGATACCCCAGTATTTACAAGGGCTGGGAAAAAACTTGATCATCGAGTTATAGGACTCACCCTTTGGAAGCAACAAAGAGCATGGGTGAAAGACAAAATCTGGTGTTTGATATACCTGCTCCCGATGGTTCAATGGTATCACCTAAAAGACAATGGCTTTGGGGAAGAGAACGAGTGGAAAAAGCCCTCGAAAACAATGAGCTTGAGTTCATTAAAGGTAAGAATGGAGAGTGGTCTGTACATACAAAACAATATTTAAAAGATGAAACTGGCAAGATTAGACAAGGGAAGGCTTTTTCGATAATTGACGATGTATTTACCCAACATGGAACAAATGAGATCATAAGTATTTTTGGCCATGCTCAATATTTCAGCTTTCCTAAACCATCAAAGTTTATTCAAAAACTGATTCAGGTTGGGTTAAATGGAAGCGATGATGAATTTGTCTTAGATTTCTTCGCTGGCTCAGCAACAACCGCCCATGCCGTCATGCAGCTCAATGCTGAAGATAACGGCAAACGAAAATTCATTATGGTTCAGCTTCCAGAAATGTGTGATGAAAAGAGTGAAGCATTTAAGGCTGGTTACTCGAATATTGCCGAAGTTAGTAAGGAGAGGATTCGTCGGGCTGGGAAAAAAATTAAGGATGAACTGATAGAGAACACGAGTGAAGAGCAACCCACACTATTGGAAGATCCCAACACACCTTCTAAAACAGATCCATCATCTTTTGATATTGGCTTCCGGGTTCTCAAGGTCGACTCATCCAATATGGCCGATGTGTACTATACGCCGGATGCTGTTGAACAAAACCTGCTCAACCTTCTCACCGATAACATCAAAGACGACCGCACGTCCGAAGACCTGCTTTTCCGAGTTCTGCTCGACTGGGGTGTGGACCTGACACTGCCAATTACTAAAGAGACGATTGACGGCCGTGAGGTTTTCTTTGTGGATGGCAACGCTTTGGCCGCCTGTTTTGAAAAGAGCGGAAAGATCACCGAGGACTTCTGTAAAGAGCTCGCCGGGCGACAGCCCAATGTCATTCAAAATTATTTTTTTTTGACGTATCATCTTGTAATCATAGTTTAAAAAAAAGTGCTTGACTTTTTGGTTTTGCCATGAGATTCTTATATTGTATAGATGTTACTGAAAAATAAG
>JAYEJJ010000092.1:0-1733 GCA_034660495.1 Thermodesulfobacteriota bacterium
ATCAGTCTGGCCAGCCTGCCATTCCCGTCAAAAAAAGGATGGATGCGGACAAAAGAAACGTGAAGGGCTGCATAGGCATCCAGGGCACTGGTACTATCCCCGGTTTTGCGCGCACGATCCACCTGCCGGTAAAGGTCAAACCAGTTTTCCATGAGCCAGGGCACGTCATCCGGGGATGCGTATTCAAAGACAACCTGTTTCTCATTGATGACCCCCACGGTTGAGTTGGGTTCTTTTTTCCATGCTCCCATAGGTTTGTATATGTCCAGCAGCACCTGGGTCTGGACTGCCCTGTGAAGATTAAACAGCTCTTCTTTTCCAAAGTCCGCCCTTTTTTCCAGAAGCTCATAAAGAATATCAATGGCCCGGGCATGGCCCACCACCTCCTCATGGTCCTTGAGGGGCTTACCGGAAACCGTCAAGCCCTCTTCCAGCAGAAAAGCGGTCTCGCCCAGAGTCAGAGTGTTACCCTCAATGGCTGTGGATGTATGGGTCCAGAGGTTGCGCAGCTGGACCATGAGGGCGTTTTGCAGGTCTTTGTCGAGATTTTTAAGAAAATCCATTATTTATTTATCTCCGGATTAAAATCCATCCACAATCTCAGGCTTCAGGCCGGCCAATGAGTTATTAAGCCTTTCTGCATCAAAACTCCCGTCCGGGCTTACCTCCAATGCTCTATGAACTTTAGCCGAAGAATACTGGCCGATTTTACTATTATGTTCCCACCAGATAATTTTTTCAACCGTCATGCTGCCTTCAGGCCTGGCAGAGGATGCATCTCCTTCAAACAACCTGGGCAACACATTTTTAATAATTTCAGCATCATCATTGCTGAACCCGGTTCGGTCGGCAAGCTGCGGGCTCATGGCTCCATAGGTAACATAAACCGCCTTATCCACCCTGTGTTTCATTCCCATGGTATCAGAACTTTTTTTACTTCCTTCCCCCTCTCCGCTGACACTTTTGGTAATCTGGATACTTGTCACGCTGACAGGCTCAACACTGAAGGCAGAGTGGATACTTACAGGTCCCCTGATGGGAATGGAAACCCCGTCCTTACCGATTCCGCTAAACGCAAAAAGCTGCCCAAAGCTTCTTACATCCAGCCATTTTCTGCAGGCAAGTTTTGCTGCCTCTTCAGGTTTGGTTTTTTTGCTGTTAAACACATCTTTTCCGAGTCCGTGTTCATCTGAAAAAGCCCGATTTCTCAGACTGGTCATATCATCCTTTTTATTATCATCAGACTGGACAAATATGGACTGGCCATCCGCCATAAGTCGATTGCGAATTTTTCTTTTCAAACAGACATCAGAAATTTCTCCAAAACCTTCATAATCAACTCTCGGCCTGTTTCCATTCAAGGGATCACCATTGGGATTGGCATTTTTAACACTGAAAATAACGGCAAAATCGATTTTGTGATCAAGACTCATGGTTGTTTCTCCTTTATTTCTCTTTTTTTCTCATCACTGTTTTCATTTGTTTTTTTTTGCCATACCTGCTTCTGGCAATGATACCCAAGTAAAAACTCTCCAGATAAAGGCTTATCACTTATAAAATCATCAGATAAAAAAGCATCAAGTATTACGTCAATCTCTTTTTTGCGATTTACCAGAAACCCTGCCCTGCTGCCCTGGAGCCTCTGCATATAGGGCTGCAGGGCAAGCTCTATATTTCGCCAGGTTGAAAAAGGACGGTCGGCAAACCTCTGCATAAGCCTTGCAGCTGTTGTG
>JAYEJJ010000092.1:1743-4468 GCA_034660495.1 Thermodesulfobacteriota bacterium
CCAAGCCACAAGGCTGTTTCCTCAATTTTCTCAGCAATGGCCAATAAACGCCCATAAAGATAATCCCTTGTTGTTCTTTCTGTTTCCAAAGCCATCCTGTATTCTCTCCTTTTCCCCCCCTGGGGGTGTCGAAAATAAAAACCTCTATACAGGGCACAGGCAACACCCAGATTCCTTTGCCATTCCCAGTTTTCACAATTGTTTCGATTACAGGCCCTGCGAACGGCAGATGTCACCAGATCACGGGGAAAATGTCTGCCGTCAATGATGCAGGGCAAAATCCGTTCAATAACACTTTTTTTCAACGCATCGTTGCTTTTCAAAATATGGCCATATGCTGCGTCTGCTATAGCCTTTGGAACCGGGCTGGAAACCGGCCAGATTGTTTTTCTGGAAGGTTTCTTTTTACCTTTAGGATCAGGGATTTCGATTGTAAATCTTTGGGGCCAGGCAAACTGTTTATGCCATTTTTCGATCCGTTCAAGATACTCGCTTGCCAACAACTCCCGATAATAGAGAATTCCCATTCGGCCCGGGGTCGCTGAATCCAGTCCCATTACGATGATCTGCTCATTAGGTTCCAGAGCTGCATGATACCCGGCCAAATATTTTTTAAGTTGCAAAGCAAAGGATTCCCCCATATCAATGGAATAATCTAAAGATTGTTCAGGTTCAGACTCAGTATTTTCCTTAAAAACAAGGTCAGAACCAAACATATCCCAGGCACTTTCTAAAGGTTCTGGTGTTTTTTTCCCTGAGATTGCCCAAGAGACATAAACCTGATCTTCATTCCGAAAGCATGTTTGCCCGTTCAAAAGCCAACGAAGCGCGTTGTGCGCTTTTTGGGTAACTTCAAACCCAACGGAGACAGCCTGAACACCATTTTTTCCCATGGTTAATTTTGTGTCTGTAAATCTTCCTCGAAATGTAAATCCGCTATGATCATTTGAGGATATTAATTTTGCACCATCACCCGGCCATCTTAAAAATCGAGGATGATTTGAAGCCCGCCGGTTTTCTATCCCTTGTATATAGCAGAAACCAGCTTTGCTGTTTTTCTCACGATCATAGTCGATCCAATTTTGTATCAGCTCAAAATCCTTCCATGTACTGCTGTCCGGTTGCCCCGGCCTTTCTACACGCCACCTTATAAAAGCCTTTTCTGCTGATTTCATCTCGCGTTTTCCGCCCGTTTTCTTTATTTTTACGGGGAATTCTATTTCATTGCTTAAATCCTTACACAATTTTTTTTTTTCAAGATATTTTAAAATAGCTTCTACCTTGGGATGACTCCATTTTGATTTTGACCAGTCCCTAAGTTGACCCATATAAGCCAAAACTTTATTTTCATTGGCCTTAGGATGATCAGCAGCGCAATAGCTCATCTCCTCGCATAATGGATGCGGTGCGATCTTACTCCCAGAACGTCCTAAAGAATTTTCTGTAGCAGGAATCAATGTCGGGCTTTCTTCCCCATCCAAAACCTTGCTTCTCCCTTTTAGAAAATTGCCCTCACTGTCAATGACCACTTCAATGTGAGCATATTTGACAAAGTGGGATATAGGCCATAACAAATTTCCCTCATTATGGTTCCCCAAAGTCTGAATACTGTCATAGGTATCATAAAGCGCTGTCAACCAACTCATAAAAAGGCCTCCTCTTTGTCAACAGGCAGGAGATTATCCTTCAGGCCGAAAGGTTCGGGAGTCATTTTACGGATAAACCGCCGTTTTCCGCAATCATCAGGCCGGGGAAAATAAAAAATTCCTTTTTTCATTACCGCCTTCCAAAATCTGGCAGCCAGTTCATTCTCACCTGTTTCATCCGGATAATCAAAACTGTGGAACATCAGCCCGAAATTCAGTTCATCAATTTCATCATAGAACCCCTTTCCTTCACCAAACCTGCAGGGTTCCACATAACCCTGGCAGTCTCTGGTTCCCAGAAAAATATCCTGACGTCCTCCTCTTTCCAACATTCTTCTTGCTATATTAAAATGTTTGCCTTCGATTCTATCCCGGGCCAGTTCCGGTCGAAACTCATTCCATTCAAAATGGGCCTGAACCTGATACTCGACCTCATGAAGAAAAGTATAAATAGCCAGGGAATTGCCCCCGCTCCAGACCAGTGGTTTTGTCCCTTTGGTCTGGGTACGGATAGATTTCATCACTCTGACCCTGTCCACATACCAGATAATGGTAGGTTTCCAATAAATGGATTTTAAGACTCCCTTTACGGCTTCGTAGGTAGGGACATGGTAAGAACATTTCTCTCCGCCGATCCTGGTTACCGGGTCGGTAAACAGGGCATACCGCCCCCAGAGTTTGAAACTGATATCGTTTCTCATTCAAACACCTCCTTATATAATTGCAGTTTCCATTTCGCTGACAATTTCAATGGAAACGCCAAATTCTGGGCTGTAATGCCGCTCATCCAGATAATAAATTTCTTCTCCCTGCTGCACCGGATGTACAGCATCTGCCTTTTTCAATTTTTCCCATACATTGGGGAAAAGATTAACTGAATAATTCTGAGCCTTTTTCAACAAATCATATGCCCTGGCAGGTTCCGGCCCGGCACAGAGCTCAGCAGCAATTTCTTTGCCTTGTCCATACTGGGTAATAACGGCCTGTGTCGGTGCATCAATAGCCTTGAAAGCTTTACCTGCAGCTTTAAACGACTGCTGTAAACGGAAGGCTGCCTTTTTGTCATCTTTTTCCCTGCC
>JAYEJJ010000093.1:0-4467 GCA_034660495.1 Thermodesulfobacteriota bacterium
AACTCTTTTTTAAGTTTTTCCCGTTTTTTGTCAAATCCCACCGGGGCTTTGACAACAAATTCATTGAAAAAAGGCCTTTGATATACCCGTTTAAACCCCTCACCTTCAAGGGCCTGCTGGAGAAAAACCGCTTTGTCATGGTTGACCTGGGCAATTTCTCTGATCCCTGTTTTGCCGGCAGCGGCCAGGAACATACCTGCGGTCATGGCATTGAGACCATTGTTGGAGCAGATATTGGACCCGGCTTTTTCCCGTCTGATATGCTGCTCCCGTGTAGAAAGGGTCAGCACAAATCCCCGTTCCCCGTTTTTGTCTTTTGTCTGCCCCACGTATCTGCCCGGCAGATCCCTGATAAATTTTTTACTGCCCGTCAGAATACCCAGACCCGGTCCGCCAAAGGACTGGGGGATGCCAAGGCTCTGTCCCTCCCCTGCCACAATATCCGCTCCGCACTGGCCGGGGCTTTTTAAAAGGCCGTAGCTTAAGGCTTCTGTAAATGAGGTGATAAAAAAGGCATTTCTGGCATGAACCTGTGTGCTTATTTTTTCAAGATCTTCAATACACCCGAAAAAATTCGGGGATTGAACGGCAACACCGGCAAGATCATCCATTGAATCAAGGATAGAGGTATCTGTTGTGCCGTCATGGGCAATAGGCAGTTCAACAATATCACATCCGGACGGGGCCAGATAGGTTTTGACAATCTGTCTGTGATACGGATGGATCAGGCTGGACAAAGCGATTCGGCTGCCATGCCTGTTTTTTTTAAGTGAAATCAACAGGGCTTCAGCAAGGGCAGTGCCGCAGTCATAATGGGAAGCAGTGGCCACTTCAGTGCCAAGAAGTTCTGTGATCATGGTCTGGAATTCGTATATCCCCTGGAGGGTTCCCTGGCTGATTTCCGGCTGATAGGGCGTGTAGGCGGTGGCAAATTCAGACCGGGAGACAAGACTTGGAATAAAGGCTGGAATATGGTGGGGATAACTCCCCGCACCAATAAAAATTTTATATCTTGGGAAGGCGGCATTTAAATCGGCAAGATCGGCCATGTGGGTATCCAGCGCCCATTCCGTCAGGGCATGGGGCAGATCAAGCGGCGCCTTAATTCGACATTTTTCAGGTATTGTGCAGAACAGATCTTCCAGAGATGTATATTTTATCTTTGCAAGCATCTCCTGGATATCCTGTTCTGTATGGGGAAGATAACGCATGGCAAATCATCCTTTCAACATCTTAATATATGCTGTCTTATCCATCAGTGTATCCAGTTCAGACAGATCCAAAGCCTTTACCTTTATGATCCATCCCTCTGTGTACGGTGCGTTGTTTACCTTTTCCGGTGCATCTTCAAGGGTTTTGTTAATTTCAATCACCTCCCCTGACACTGGTATCAGCATTTCTGAAACCGCTTTTACGGATTCAACAGTGCCGAATTCTTCATCCTTTTCAAAGGTAACCCCCATCTCAGGCACTTCCACAAAAACAATTTCTCCCAGCTGATCCTGTGCATAATCACTGATGCCAATGGTCACTGTCTCACCGTCTGCTCTGGCCCATTCATGATCATCTGAGTACTTCAGATCTTCCGGAAGATTCAGATCACTTATCTCTTTCATTACGCCCTCCTTTTGATACTGATGGTTAAATTGACAACCCCTTATCTCAGAAGCAGGTCATAAAGATCTGCGAAACTTGAAGAATTTACTTGTCTTCTGCCCTGCTGGTCTGTCTGGTCAGATATCTTCAGGATCTGCTAAATTCAAAAAACTGGGTTATCTTTTGTCTGGCCGTTCTGTCCGGTCTGATATCATCCACAATAGTAACATTGATGGTGCGTTTTTTTTCTTTTAAAATCAATTGATCGCCGGGCTGAAGCGGCTGATTCACCAGAACAAACCCGCAGCTGATGCCCCGGGCGGTAAAATTTTCAGGTAAATCAGGTGACGCAATGCTGAGGATTCGACCCTTGTGCCATCCGATGGCCATATCTGTGGTGCAGGTCAACACCCTGCCAATCACCTGACCGTTTTGATCAATCACCTGGGAAGTTGGCCCTGCTGTAATTTTTCTCAAATTATCACCTGCAAAGGGATAGGTAAAATCTCCATGGGAAGACTGCATTGCTTTTACAAGGGCGTCTTTACCGACAAACTCCTTTGTAAACCCGATTTTATCCAAATTAAACGGAAGGGCAAATTCCCAGGGATGATTTATAAAGGGCCACGGCCCGATGTCCTGATGGGACAGGGGAAGAAGGGCGCCTGCCCTGAGGGAGTCCCTGGCCCCGAGGCCGCATGGGATAAGCTGATTCTCTCTGCCGGCATCAAGCAGACTGTTCCAGAGACTTAAAACCTGATCCGGCAGAACAAACAGCTCAAACCCGAATTCCCCGGTATAACCGGAACGTGACACCAGAACCGGTGAGTTGTCCTTTAATTTTACCTGGGAAGCACAGGCATGGGAGGCATCAAAATGACCTTTAAAGGAAAAATAGACCATATCCTTGAAAACCGCTTCAGGATCCTTGATCAGTTTTGCCAAAATCACAGCGGAATTCTTTCCCTGGAGATCTATTTTCCCCACCTGATTTGAAAGATCACAAATCTCAACGGACATTGCGTTTTTATATTTTGCCAGATGCCCGGCCACTTTGTCTCCCATTCCCGCATTGACACAAACCATATAATCTGTCCGGCTGAACCGGTAAACAATGGCATCATCAATGACATGGCCTTTTTCATTGAGTATGGCACCATAGGCGCATTTTCCGTCTTTTAAACTGGAAAGATCCCGGGTATGGCAGGTCCTGGAGGAGTTTCAGGGCATCCTTTTGTGTCACTGTAACACAGGCCATATGGCTGGTATCAAAAAGTCCAGCGGATGCAATAACAGAAATATGCTCTTTTTTAACACCGGTGTCATACCACAACGGCATATCAAATCCGCCGAATTCCGCCATATTAGCTCCATGTTTCCGGTGCCAGGGATTCAGCGGGGTGGTTTTATTTTTTTTATCCATAATTATCCCTCCTGCTTTTTTTCACCATTGGGTAAGACAACCACCACATTTTAAAGGCATCAATCTATAACACATAGGGAACCATGAGATTATAGGACTTATAAACAACAAAAGTTTCGACATTGTTTATCCCGTCCACCTTTGCGATCTCATCCGTGTAGAACTTCAGCAGGCCGAACCCTTCTTTAAACAGAACCTGGACAATCAGATCATACCGCCCTGTTACCACACTGGTGGAAACCACTCCCTTGAGTTTTGAAATTTCCTCACCTTTTTCCACTAAGTTCATGTCAGACAGGTTGATGCCTATCACCACAAGCCGGTGCCCAGGCAGAGCTGACGGGTCAACCAGACCGCAGATATCCAGCACACCCTCTTCAGTAAGTCTGTTAACCCTTGATCTTACTGTATTTTCAGTTATATCCAGTTTATCAGCAATAATTTGAAAGGATTTTTTACCCTGTTTAAGCTCCCTGATGATAGAGATATTTATATCATCAATTTTCATTAAAACCTCATTTTTTTAAAATAAATTAATGAAATCAGCAAATAAAGATGTATATTTTTACGCTAAACAATAAAATTTTAAATGTCAATATTTAATTTAAATTTACAGCAAACACCGGGGATTTTCATAAACTCTTATTGTAGTTTAGATTTAACTACCTTTACTCCTCCCAATATTTTATATGAAAGTCCATGTTACCGACCTGGTCTTTCATGATTTGTTGTGGGCAGAACGAAATGTAAAGAGGTCTGCCCGTGGCAGTTAGTACCAAAGCAAGCTTTATGCATTCAGGTTTGCTTTAACACAGTAAATGTTACATAAAACCTAAAAAAGTTTTTGTTTTTGATGATAATTGTGATAATTGGTGATAATTGGTGATAATTGGGGTCAGAGTAAAATTAAATATCACCCTTTTGCCACATTAAAATACCGGACATAGCGACGGCCTAAAGCCTGCATTATGCTGCTTATATCGTTTTCATGCCGGGGAGTACACAATAAATGGACATGATTGGTCATCATTACCCAGGCATGGATGTCAACCTTATATTTTTTTGAGTATTCATTCTTTTTTGAGTATTCATTTAATCAGCCGGCGTATGCAGCATGATTGTCATCCGATCCAAAACATACCTGACGGTTATTACCCCGCTGAATGATATGAATTGGAATATTTTTTGTAGCTATTCGTGTTAATCGGGCCATAAATTGAACCTGCCATTAATTTGTAGAATGATCCAATGTTTAATTTTGCTCTGACCCCATTTTATGACCCCATTTTATCCTTTAATTTTACTCTGACCCCATTTATCCATATTTTACTTCCTATCCTGGCACGAAACAAACTGTAAAAATACGTGGTGGTAAGAAACAAAAAGTGATTGTTGGTGCGGCAAGACTGCATGTTTGTTCTCACAACAAAAAGCGTTTTGTAATTGCA
>JAYEJJ010000094.1:0-4460 GCA_034660495.1 Thermodesulfobacteriota bacterium
AAATGGGATTGGATGGTTTTTTTGTCATATAACTCATTGTTTTTATATGCTTTATTAAGCAATTATCATATTTCCACCCCTACGGATAATATGCCTACGCTAACCGGGAAAATGGGAATGCGCCCCTATAGATGTCCTTGAATGACCTGATACATAAAGTTAATGCTCGCACGGTTAAGTTCCGCTGAAAGCATGAATAAAATCGGCATCAAGTCATGCTGGGACTACTATACCTTCGAGATCCAGCCTGTCGATAAAGTCTGCCTTGCTGCTGCCGGAAAATCTTGCACAGCTGACCCGGGCATCGGGAAGAACCTGTTGCCGGACATCTGGTTTGCCGAAAAGAATCAGGCCCCCGTGCGTAACCACATGCCTATTTCCAAAAGAGGTCAAAATCCCCAAGGTATTGAGTTGGTTTTCGTTTACGCTCTTATCAAGCCCGGAAAATGCCTTTTGGAGAAACTGCATATCCAGGGCATCTAAACCAAAAGACGGACATGGGAGTTGATCAAAGGATTTATTTTTTTGCATCCGTTCAATTTCAGCGATAAATTCCTGACCGGCTTTGCGGTTTGTAGATCCCAAACGAATGAAAACGCCATCCACGGGCCCTTGACTTTTTATATAAAACGGGCCAGGCCAGTGTGCCACACGAATAAAGAGCAGGTGACTGCCCTCCCATGAAATAATTTCAATATCTGGCATGATCAAGGGCATTATGGAATCGGCAATGGCGTTGGATAACTTTTCTTCTGCCAAAAGGGGATCTTCAACGCCGACCACGCTGCCATCATCTTCTCTGCCGATAATCAGTGTGCCTCCAGCGGTATTGGCAAAGGCAACCACCGTTTTCATGACCTGCTTCAACGAAGACAGATCCCGTTTAAACTCCAGGGTTTTCCCTTCCGGAGCTGCGAGCAGATCTGCAATATCAACAGTCATTAGCCGATACCCTGTAATTTATACGTTGTAGATGTCAATTTTATACCGGGCCAGGTTCTCAGGCCGGGTGAACCAGTCAATGCATTGCTGCAGGCCCTGTTCCAGGGAATACTGCGGTGTGAACCCGGTCAGGTTATGGATTTTGGTGTTATCGCAGAACAGGCGGAACACTTCGGAGTTTTCCGGGCGGATAAGGAGTTGTACAGGCTCAAGGCCCGGACCTTGCAGCCCATGTCCAGCAGGGTTTCGGTGAGGTGGGAGCCGATGAAGCCGTCCGCGCCGGTAATAAGGATGTTTTGGTCTGAGAGAATCATTTTATTATCATTTATTTATTAAAAACAGTGTCCGTTTCAGATAGACCTATTACAATTTTTTTCTGTTGTGCGACAGCCAGATAAGGAGACATGGGAAGACTCAAACACTGGGCAGCAACCTTTTCAGATATAGGGAAATCGCCGGGTTTATAATCCAGGCCTGCAAATGCGCCCTGCAGGTGCAGCGGTGCTGTGTAGTACGCAACAGACGGGATATTCTGTGTTTGCAGTGCAAGTGACAATGCATCCCGGTTTTCAGAGAGTATGGTGTACTGGGCATAAACCGATGTATTGTCTTTGGCGATGATTGGTGTTTCAATAAACGGCACATCTGCGAGCAGGGTGTCATATCGGGTGCCGATCCGGGCCCGAGCTTCACACTCTTCCGGGAACAGGGCCAGTTTTTCCAGGAGGATGGCTGCCTGGATCGTATCCAGACGGCCATTAATGCCGACCAGCGGGTGCTGGTGTTTGATTTTCTGGCCGTGAATCCGAATCTGCCGGAGTTTTTCAGCCAGGGCATCATCCGGGGTAAAGATGGCACCGCCATCCCCATAACAGCCCAGGGGTTTGGAAGGAAAAAAGGAGGTGCAGCCCAGGATGGAGTGGTTGCAGGCTTTGATGCCCTGGTGGGTGGCGCCGAAGCACTGGGCCGCATCTTCGATGACCGGGATGCCGTGACCGGCGGCAACGGCATTGATGCGGGTCATGTCTGCGCACTGGCCGTAAATGCCCACCGGCATGATGGCCCGGGTGCGGGAGGTGATGGCGGATTCAAGTTTGTCCGGGTCCATATTGAAGGTATCAGGCTGGATATCCACAAATACAGGCACAGCCCTGAGCAGGGAGATGACTTCCGCAGTGGAGATCCAGGTGTAGGGCACGGTGATCACCTCATCGCCGGGCTGGATATCCAGGGCCATGAGTGCCATGAGAAGGGCATCCGTGCCGCTGGTACAGGTGATGCAGTGTTTTGCCCCCACATTGGCGGCCAGTTTTTCTTCCAGTTCAAAGATCTCCGGCCCCATGATGTATTTACCATGATCAAGCACGGTTTTGATGCGTGCCTCAATTTTTTCTCTGATCCGGGCCTGCTGTGTTTTAAGATCAATAAACTCCATGAGCTGGCATTCTCCCTTTATTTTTTTTCTGGATTCATGAACAAAAAAAGGTTCTGACATGACTTGTTTTCCTCTTATTCCCGTATAAACGGGTGTTGTTCACCCATGTTCCGGTCCGGGCTGGCATTGCGGATGGTATAGACCGTCTCGATGCTGGGACGTGCTTCTTTCAGACCAAACCCATTGCCTTCCAGAATGCCCTGGTAACTCAGGGTGTGCAGGTCGGTAAACCCGCCGATGAACTCGATCTCTTTTCCGCTTCAATTTCTTCAAGCCCGTCTATGTTCCAGGGGTTGAGGACCAAAGGTTTTTCACAGATGGCGGATGCGTTGCTGCGCAGGGCAAACCGGATATGGGCATCATGCAGATAGTTGGGAGAACAGATACTGATGTAATCAATCTTTGTTCCCTGACGTCTCTTTTTGTCTATGTGCCGGTCAAACCGCTCAAATTCGGTAAAAAAATCAGCATCCGGAAAATAGCTGTCAGTCACCCCCACACTGCCATTGGGATCAAGGGCTGCGGTGAGATTATTTCCGGTTTCTTTGATGGCTTTCATGTGCCTGGGGGCTACATACCCTGCAGCACCTATCAGTGCAAATTTCTTCATGATGGATTCATGCTTTCCTTGTTGACTGTTTTTTGTCCTTAAACCGATCATTTAGGCTGTAAAATCTGAATTTTGATCTCTTCGTATTCCCGGAGCCTGCGTTTCAAAAACCGGACGGTGAGGAGCAGTTTTTCTTCAAACCCGGTCGGGGTGAGGATATAGGCATACCGCAGCTGGCTGGCCGCGCCCTTGAATTTGTCCAGTTTGATGAACCCTTTTTCCACCAGACCGGAAAGGCAACAGTTGACCCTTCCCAGGGGCACGCCCATCTTGCGGCTCAGGTCCCGCTGGGACATACGGGGGTTTTCCGCCAGCAGCTGCAAAAGCTGCAGGCGGATGTATTGCTGGGTGTTGGAAGATGTGGTCATGTGTGGTTGGCCGGCTGGTTCACGGGTTTGGACATAGCTCCGCTCTGTCGGTTACACGGGGCCTCCGGGTAACCGAGTCTGTTCACAGAAGGAACGACTTCATTTGGCATTTGATGGGATGTCAAGTATCATTTTGGGGTCTGCGTTATTGTAGTTATTGGGGGGTTGGGTATTGGGTGCTGGGACATCGGACTAACTGGGGTGGGGCTTGGCTTATTGGCTTGTTGCAGTCAATTCCTTAGCATATTTGCTGCCTGGCATAGTGCCTTTTACATCAAAGTTTTTATTCTGGTTAAATGCTTTCTGTGGTGATTCTTTTAGACAGTAGTTTGTCAATGTGCCGCATCTGAACCAGTCCGATTGCAGACACCCCGATAATAGCGCCAGGGATAACCGCCGAACAGCTAACATTTATGTCTATTTCAGCATAACATCAATTTGTGTATCTGAAAAACCGAACTGACGAAAAATTCTTATTACATAGAGTGGTAACAGCTCACCAACCCCCATATCTATGGGAACAACTCTTTTTGTGTTTTCAAACTGGCGAACAAACAGTCGATGGTCTCCCTTGCCTTCTCGATAAAAAGAACAGCCGTTCTGCTTCAAAATCCTTATCAACTCCCTTGGCTTGAGAGAAGGGACATTTTTAGGCATGCACTGCTCTCAACTCATATGTTGTGGAAACAGGTTCAGTGTTTTCAACACTCAAAAACTCATGCAATTCTTTTATCGATATGGGAGATGAAATTAAATCTTTTTCCAGATCACGGACTTCCTGCAAAGAGTCAACCGCTTCCTTCAATTTTTCCAGCGCATTTTCCTTGGAAAATCCCTGGCCAACCAACCCATTTTCAAGACAAAGCGCAACCCAGTAACGCTCACTTTTTTTAAAAACAATAGTATAAAAATCCATGACCTTATTTATCCCCCCATATGTTACTTATCTGATACTCGGTTATCAAGTTTTTATGAAATGGCCGATTAAGAGCCCCCAGCGGTTGCCTGTCAGGAACATTGAGAACCAAAGGAGATCAGACTTTTTCCCTGCCAGGCGTTAAGAAAATCAAGCTGTTTGAGGACCGCAGGCCGCAGTTGTGCGACC
>JAYEJJ010000095.1:0-4407 GCA_034660495.1 Thermodesulfobacteriota bacterium
AAGACCGGCATGGTCATCAGACCCGCCGGTAAATCCTTTTATCCAGGACGCATCCCCCATGGGCCTGATATTGTATTTTTCCGACAGGGCCTCAAGCCTGGCCGGTGTCAGCTGCTTGAGGATGGACTGCCAGGTTTCGTTGTGATACCGGTTTCTGGCCCCGTTTAATCCCTCAAACACATCAAAGAGCACCAGAAGCTTTTCAAGTTTTTCAATGGATAATTTGCCGTTAACACTGTAAAAGGCATGGGCAACAGAACAGGCCAGTTTTCTTTCCCGGAGATACTCCCTTAAACAATAGATATTATGCCTGAGACGTTCTATCTCTGCAAACTGTTCCGGTGTAATGTCAAATACCAGTATATGGATCTTGCATCTGTCTTCTGGAAAATACGTGGTTACCTCAACACTGATAAACGTGTCCCCGGGGTATTTCCGAACAAGTTCAAGCGCCCCATCAATGGTATTGTGATCGGTTACAGTTACAAAATCCATATGACATTTTTTTGCATGGTCATACAGGGTGTCGATGTCAGTATAGGATTCCCTTGCTCCGGTTTTTTTTAAAAACCACTCTGAAGGCCGTTTAGACGCTTTTGAATGGACATGAAGATCCGCTTTTACCACTTTTCCCTCCTCAGATAAAAATAAAAAAACAACACGCTGATATCCACTTTATCAATCAAATCTTTTCCTTGACCACATGAAACGAAAGGGTTGATCCAGTAACCGAACTTCTGCCGGTATACAAAAAAATAATAACCCAGACCATCTGGAGAAACAAAACAACCCCGGGCTGCCAGAGTATTCTCACTCCTGTAATCACATCGGGAATGAGTGCTGAGGGCTGGTTTTCCCCGCTGGTCAGAACACCGGACATCTCCGGCACCGGCCCGGACATGATCAAAATAACAGCCCCCATATAAGCAACCCCAACCAGGGCCATGATCTGATAGGCGGAAAAGGCTCTGCCCCCTCTGAAATCATCCCGGAAAAATTCGGAAAAAACCCGCCATAACTGGGTGATGACAAGGGTTACCCCTAAAGACATCTTAAAATGACCATATAAAAACAATGCGGTTCCTATCAGTCCGGTCAAGGTATAGATAACAGCCGTCACTGCCTGAACAGGAATGATCGGCTGATTGTCAAGACAGGATGCATAGGCAATTTTTTTTGTTTTTCCCTGAAAGATAAAATGATACTTTGAAAAAATCCGTTTAATCCACCGGCTGGAGTTGGCCAGGGATTTTCCATAGCAGAACCCGAAACTGATACAGGCCAGACGTCCCAGACCTTCTCCAAAACTGTAGGCAAGGGCAACAGCCGCAAAAAAACAGAAAACCGGCATTTGAAAACTGGAAATAAGGTTTACCCCTGCGACCACCCAGGGCAGAAGAAGAATGGCAACAAAACTGGCTCCGCCCACGGTAAACCCACTGCTTTTTTTCTCAACCATCCATGCCACAATCCGTGCCGCCGGAACGGCAGCCCCCAGCAAAGGAATAATATACGTCATCTGAACAGCTGCGGGAATACTGCACGCACCAAGAAGAATCACAAGCACTGCCAGTGCAAAAATATAGGCATTGGCTGAAAAAATACCGTAATAGGTCAAGTTCATTCCCTTCCATGTCCCGTCTTTTTGTTTCACCACAGGCACCGCAGCAAAAAACTGCCACTGCTCCCTGGGAAGCTGCTTAAACCCCCAGGCCATCAGCAGGGCTGTAAAAAAGAAAATCAAGATCAAAAAAGACAGATTCATCATATGTGGTTATCTCCTCCTTTTTGTATTTAAAGCAGAGCCGACCTGGCGACCGCCTCCCTGACCCGGACGGCTGTTTCCACCAGAGCGGCACCAAATCCCTGGCTGAACCTGCTCTGGGCATCAGTTCTGTTCATGTTTTTAACAATATCCCTTGAAAAACGTATCCGTCCCGCTTCAAACAAGAGGATCACGGTTGAACTGCCCGGTCTGAAAAGACTTTTGGGCTGTCCTTTTCTGACAATCATTCCCGGGTGCATATCACAGGGACTGTCATAACAATGGCTGCTGTAGCACTGGTCGATCTGACCCACCAATCATGGCAGCCACCTCGATCATGGCCACCCTTCCCACACAGGTTACCCCTTGTATATCTGTATCAAAAATGGTAACCACCCGGGTGTTTTTGGAATAAGGGGTGACTTCCCTGACCACGGCACCGGGATTGCAGGCATGAAACTTTCCGTTGATTTCATAAAAATCAGCCACCCAGCCGGTTACCGGGGCATGGTTATAATGATATTCATCCGGAGTCATCCTGAAAATCGCGTACTTCCCGTTTCTGAACGTGTCCCTCCAGACCTGTTCTTCAAGGAGTTCTTCAAATTCAAAAAACTTCCCCTTTATAAAAAGGGGGGCGCTGGATTTTAAATCTCCCACAAGAACTTTTGCATCCGCAGGAGACACCACTATCCCATTATCCTGAATGTCATCCTTAGTGCTGAAAGGCTCTGTTTGCGCTTCAGGCATGGGGCGGCACGCCCAGTACCTGATCTTTCGCTGAAATACTTGACGCGGCGTTAAAAAACAGTCCAGGGGAAGAACACAATCCGACATATCAATCCCCATATTTTCAATAAACCCCTCAACCTGTTTTCTATTCCAGTTAAAGGAAAAATCAAACACCAGACAACTCAGCAGTGCAGAACTTCTCTGGGAAACCACAAGATTAAAACAAAATGAGGCATTCGGTCGTCAAACACCCCCATTTCCTTAAGGTCTTTTGCCAGCCGGGCCTCATTCCCCTCGCATCCGTCAAGGGCGGAATTCTCTTCTGTGGCCAGTGCTGCGATAAAATAGTCCAGAAGCCTGAAATCCGGGATCAAATCGCCTTTCATACAAAAAACACTCTGAATGATTCTATCCATCAGTTCAGGACCAAACGGGGTAACCGGCCGGGATCATATTTTTATCCCCGCCTTTTTCTTCCACTGCTTCCAGAGCATTCTCAGATGCATAAAATCCAGTTCATGGGGAAGGAATCCCAGAATTTTTTCAGGATGAAAATCCTGGAAATCCAGGCGATAGGGCGCTGCACTGTACAATCCCACCAAAAGTGGAATAAAGTGTTTACATATCTTTATGCAGAGATCGCCAAGATATTTTTCATCCTCCGGGGTAAATGCGCTGGTGTTACGGCCCAGCAGGGCCGTAATTTTTTTACTGCCCAGACTCACATGGGTACCGTTATTGGCCAGGCTTATATCTGAAATATTGGGCAGTACCACAGGTTATAATTCCGGCATCCCTGAGTTTGGTGAGGGCATTCATGCGGCTTCTTGAAAGCACCCTGTGGCATAAATGCATATACGCCATTTTTTCCTGCCCCATGTTCCATCCGGACAGGCATGGACTCATAAAAAGAGATCTGTACAGAGAATCCGGAATCAAATTGTTAAAAAGGCGCTGACGGTGAGAGGTATGGGAGGCAAAATAAACCCTGACCTGTTGTTTGTTTTCCTTAAGCCCCAGTTTAATTCCAGCATAGGCCGTCAAAAGCTGAACCAGAACAAACCGGACAGAGGTTTCCCGCACAGCAGGAATGTCCTGGTTCATGACCGCAAAAATCCCGGCTGTCGTAAGCACAGGGGGTAAGGTCCTGCTCAATGCCGGAAGGAAATCATGAATTACTGACAAAAATTGATGCGGTTCTCCAGGATCTTATCAGAAAAGGTGAAATTGCCAAACTTTACAAAAAATGGTTATCTGAAATTTTATTTAAATCCTGACTGTTTACCAGTCATACTTTCTATCTCAATTTTAATTACAGCCGTTCCATTGATTTTTTTCTCTGAAAATTGAAAAGGTTCATCTGAATACTGGTTCATGATTATGTTAAGGGCTTTTCGCTTTTGTTCCAGAACATCAAGAAAAACCGCTTTACCAAAACCGACTACGCTTTGATATTTCATGCTCCATTCACACGCAGTATCAGCTTTAACAGCCTCTGCATTTATATCAAATTCAAAACATACGTTTTGATTTTTCTGTAAAATATCAATTTTCCTCCCTTTCAAAGAGCCGTGGACATAAATCGCATTGCCCTTGTAGCCAAAACATAAAGGCACAATATATGGAATATTATCACTGGACATACCAACGTGGCAAACGCTTGATTTACGAATTACTGCTTCGATTTCTGATTTTTCCGTAATTTCTTTTTCTTTTCGTCTCATGACTATAACTTCACTTTCTTTATACTCGATTATCAAGTTTTTATGGCAGGGCAGATTAAGAGCCCTCAGCGGTTGCCTGTCAGGAACATTGAGAACCTAAGGAGATAAGACTTTTTCCCTGCCAGGCGTTAAGAAAATCAAGCTGTTTGAGGACCAGTGGCCGCAGGTCGCCGATTTTTAGCCTGG
>JAYEJJ010000096.1:0-4391 GCA_034660495.1 Thermodesulfobacteriota bacterium
ATTTTAAATGCATAAAAAAACCAGACAAATACCATATATTGTGCTTATTGTCTTTGTTTTTAAAAAAAAATACTATATATAGAAAATGATTATGCATTCAAAATTAGCTGAGGTCAGGAGCTCTGAAATTAGAAAATTCTATAGTACAATACCCCCCCAGGTTCCCCATGTATTGAACAGACGGGGACAGTGCTGGTAAATGTTTCTCCAGATCCACTGTTTCACCAGATCCTTTGATAACTTCTAAAAACAGCAGATACAACATAATGATTCAATTTAAAAATTTTCCGAAACACAGACCGGTATTATCAGAAAAATACAAACAACTCCATAAATTCTATTATGAACTGAATAGAAAAGGAAACTCTCCTGCAACACGGGCCTCCCAGAAAATGGAACAATGGATGCACAAAAAAGTAGCCCAGGATGCCATCACTGCTCCCTTTAACCATAAAAGCGAACTGCGGACACTTGAAATCGGTGCCGGCACTTTAAACCATCTTCCCTTTGAACAAACGATAAACGGCTATGACATTGTGGAACCGTTTCACGATCTATATAAAAACTCACCCCTTCTAAATCAAATAAACACCATATATAAGGATATCAATGAAATAAATCATAATACCCCCTATGACAGAATTATTTCCATTGCCACATTTGAGCATATCTGTGATCTGCCGGACCTTGTACAGAAACTGTCTTGGCTCATGTCTCCCCAGGGTATTCTCCAGGTTGCCGTTCCAAGCGAAGGCACCCTTTTATGGAAACTCGGATGGATGGTAACAACGGGAATAGAGCTGAAAATCAGAACAGGACTCAATTACAGTGTGCTGAACCAATACGAGCATGTCAACACAGCAGCTGAGATTGAAACCATTCTTCACTGTTTTTTTAAAAATATCCATTGCAGTGTACTGGGAGTATGTAAAGCACTTTCTTTTTATCAGTATTTTAAATGCACAGATCCGGTTTTCCCTTCTACCCCATCTGTTGATCCGTTGTAATTCTGTGGGGCATAAGCTGGCAGAACTGATCCCCCCTGAGGTACATCAGATTTACCAGACTCCGTTTGTACCGGTCTATCTGAAAATTTTTATACTCCGTCAGGTTTTTCATGCTTTGCTGCGGTTATGAAATACAAAAAAAGGGCCGGCCATAGCTATTATTCCAATGACGAAAGAAATGAAAGAAATCAAACATCCAGTTTGCAAGGACTCGGGTTTGAATGCAAATCCTATTTCTTTTTCACCGGGGAATACAACAACCCCCATAAAAGCATTGTTAACCCTGAGCAGATCCTTTGGCTTTCCATCAACTGTAACCTGCCAGCCGGGAAACCACACTTCGCTTAAAACAATCAGTTTACCTCCTTTTGGATCTCTGCCTTTACATTTACCATGGTCCTGTCCGGTATAATTGTCTCTGCCCGGGGCTAAATTGTCATCTGCGGCTGTACGGGTATTGATTACAACGATCTCATTACCGCTGTACTTTTTAATGGAAAGGGGTTTCCCCAATGCTCTGTTAACAGCATTGTCCTGGCAGATACGCCCATAATTTCCTTTCATCTGAGAAACGGATTGTGGTGAACCCATAAGACCTGGTGCAATTTTTTTCTGCAGGGCCGGTGTTACCTCAACAACAACCTGCTTTTCAGGAGAAAACCCCTTGCCGTCCATAATTTGAGCCGCATCCTCCCTGGTTTCAACTGCAATCATATGGTCTGCCCAAAAAACCCTGGGCATACATTTTTTATTCTCAAAAACCCGGCCGTCCTCTCCATCATAAACAAGTTCAAACCGGTCTGACAAAAAAAATTTATCATTGCTGAAAGGCGGTGCAGCCACGTATCTTACATTTAAAAAATTAAGCCAGTCTGATGTCAGGGATTCAATCTCAGGGGTAAACACCGGGTTGTAGGATCCATTTATCCGGGCCAGAATATTTTCATAGGCATTTATTTTCATGGCATCATAACCAATTATACTGTCGTATCCGTAAACCTGTTCAGCCCCTTGCAAAAGAACGCCCTTACACCCGACGACCCTGTATTTTCCCGCCTGTCCTGTAATAAAAGAGATCATGGGTGTTTCAGAAAACACCTTATCTTTCCCAATAAATGTGTTATAGTCAGCCCCATGGTGCCAGACGTCAATCCATACCACAACCAGAACTAGCACAGGAAGCAGGGATGCCAGTTTTTTATAATACAAGGCAGCGGCCGACACAACGGCCATAATCCCAAGAACCAGAAAAAAGAAAACCAGTTTTTTAATCCTGTAATTCAGACACCCCTCTTTTATATCAGTCAGGGTAGAAAAATGAAGTATCAGCGCCAGTAAAACCAGGACAGATACAGTTAAAAGTACATGAAAAAGCGTAACAGACCTTTGAACGGTAAGGGATTCCAGCCCGGCCACTGCAAAAACAACAAATGAAAACACCATCACAAAAATCAACCTGTAATTGGCAGCCATATCAAACCCTGGCAGATCTTTTACAATTGCATAAAAAACAGGCACCCTTACAATCATACCAAAAGAGAACAGGGCTGCACCCAAAAAAAACCATTTCCCAAACCGGGGAATACAGCAGGCCGGTTCATTATCTGCCGGTGCCGGCCCGTTCTTCTCTGCCAGAGCGGAGCCTTCCTCACCAAATCGCCCATAAGCACGAGTTGAGGCCCGTGCCAGGAGGCCAAGACCGCATAAAAAGAGTCCCGCCACAGTAAAGTAAGAATTCTGCTCATTATAATTTGCAAATCCCCAGTAATTGCCATCAACTGGATTGCCAAAAAAGTCTGGGTTGATAACGGTTCCGGCAATGAGATTGAGCAATTCAAGAAATTCAAAGGAACCAAAAATATTGTTATTGCTTTCAATTATTTCAAAATACCTTGTAGACAGGGGAAGGTATTCGAGAAAAGGGAGCAGCTGAAACGAAACACACCCCATGGCAAGCAGCCCTGCCCCGGCAAGTGTAACCAGCCGTTTAAACAGATCAGCCGTTCCCGCACCAGATTTTCTCTGGCAGTACAGCTGGTACAAAAAATAGGCCCCAACAAAAAGATACATATGAAACGATGATTCTGGATGCCCTCCCAAAAACTGAAACACAGAACAAAAAACAAAAGCCAAACACCAGCCAGGTCCTTTTCCTGCTGCCATTCGCTCAACACACAACAGCAGCCATGGCAGAAACATGATCACTGTGATATTTGGATAATTGGACAGCCATACAATATTCACCCCGGAAAAGGAAAACAGAAGCCCACCCGTAAACGCCGGCATTCTGGAGAACCCGATTACCCTTAAAAAGGCAAAAGTCCCGGTTGCAGATACAATAAGACGTAAAAACGGCATTAACGTTGAAAAATCTTCAACATTCATGAAAAAAAGAAAAATATTGAACGGATTAAACTGGGCAGCGGCAAATCCGGCAGCCAGTGGCGACCCACTGTAAGAATGAAAATTCCACAAGGGTAAAACACCTTCTTCAAGGGCTGTTTTCAGGGAACACATCCAGGGGTAGCAGGCACTTACTGCATCCCAGAGCAGGCTGTTCTCCGGGGGGCTGTCAAACAGTCCTGTGGTTTTCCATGGGAAAAAGCCGCCTAAAATATCCCCAGGCAGCAGGCAGCAGTCATATACCAGCGCCTTCCAGAAAAAAAAAGCTGTCAAAACGTAGTAAGTGGTAAAAACTGCCAGTAATGAGGCCCCTCTGACATTTTTTTTACCATACAGACCACGTTTTTTACCATAGAGACCCAGTATTATTATAATTTGAAGGACAAACCCTGAAAAAACAATATTCTGAAAGGAGATTTCCATAATCATTCCTTAGGTCATTCCAAGTCCAAGGGTCAGGCTCCGGTTAATCCGGTTTTGCATACCGCCTTGACTTTACCCTCTTTACAATATTATTATTGATTCTTATCTTAAAAAAAGGTAGAATTTTCAACAAAAAAATAAGTTAAACGATAAGTTAAACGGTACAGCTCAGTGGATTAATACCGCAAACACAATAAAACATCAACCTGGCATATCAATATGTTTTTTTATATGAAAGCCATCAGCCGTCAGCCATCAGTACTCAGCTAAAGGCTAAAGGCTAAAGGCTAACAGCTAAAGGCTAAAGGCTAACAGCTATAGATGTCCTTGAATGACCTGATACATAAAGTTACTGCTCGCACGGTTAAGTTCCGCTGAAAGCATGAATAAAATCGGCATCAAGTCATGCTGGGACTACTATAACAGCTAACAGCTTTCATTCTTTGTTGTGCCTGTCAAGGCACGGACGGGGCTTGGTTTTAACTTCGCCCAGTATGCCTATAAATTTTGATGGATCAATTTTAACACGTTGAAATTTTAGCAGGTTTCATCTGTCAT
>JAYEJJ010000097.1:0-19438 GCA_034660495.1 Thermodesulfobacteriota bacterium
TTGCTCAATCGGAAATGCTTCCATTGATGCCGTAAGGAAATATATTGAATCTCAGGGTTAGCGAGTCCGGCAATTCATCCCCTGAGCTAAAGACTCAGGGGTTTTCTTGCCGGTTTTCTATAAATGGCCAATATGCATATGCATGAAAAATAAGAAGGAATTACTTCAAGTTTACTTGGGATGGTAAATATGAAAATTTACTTGGATAATTGCTGTTTTAACCGCCCTTTTGATGACCAGTCGCAGCTTAGGATTAAGTTGGAGTCTGAGGCAAAGTTAAAGATTCAAGATGATATTAGGGATGGGCGGATACAACTGGTCTGGTCCTATATTTTGGACTTAGAGAATGATAACAATCCATACGATGAGAGAAGAAAGCAAATTGGTGAATGGAAAATATATTCAGTAATAGATGTTCAAGAAAATGCTGAAATAGTCGACATTGCCAAAGACCTGACAAGTAAAGGATTGAGAAAATTAGACGCTTTGCATATAACCTGTGCTATTTTCTCTCAATGCGAATACTTTTTAACAACGGATGATAAGGTTTTGAAAAAAGATTATCTTGTCGAGGAACTAAAAATCGTTGACCCCTTCCTTTTTATCAAGGAGATCGAATAATTATGATGACTAATACAGAAATAAAGATAAAAGGGCTTCAGATTTTGACCAAATCCCTTGGTCTGGTTGAGGCAGAACGGTTTGTCGCTTTAATTCAACAAGAACCATTTGACTATACGAAATGGAGAGACGGCTTGTTTGAGGATCTATCTGTTGAAGAAATTAGTCATATGGCTATGGAATTGAGAAAGAAAAAGGCCGAACCAAACGGTTGAGCGGACCGGGGTTTACTCCGCTTCGCTCCGTAAACCCCGGCGCGCTCACCTTATCGTTCTCATACATTGAGCAGGCTTTATCTTTTAAAAGATCTTTTTCAAACTTTCCTGTATTCATCCAGTCGTATATTATTTTGCTTTTTCAACCTTTTCAGGTTACAAGAAAAAGTGTCATTCAACCGGGTGAATTGCAGTTCCGGAAATTGATGTAACAGAGCAATTTTCATTTTCCGGGTAATTCATTTTTTCAAATCCCCCGGCAGGAATCAAAGCACATATTTTCCGGCCAGGGCAAGATTCGAAACAGTGACGCATATGAGAACAAGTCATTCAACGGGACCTGGTTTACGGCACGGTTTTTTTGGTTTGTTACTATTTTATCAATTAAATTCGTTAACTCTGCCATTAAGCCACCACTTTTAGTGGTGGACCCGGATAGGTTCTACCGTCCCGGAGAGAATTGGGTTAAGCTCTTCCTCCAGGAAAGCCCCACATGGGATACAAGGAGGAAGAACTTATGCACGATTGGCAGAGTTTATCCCATATGTGCGATGGGATTGCAAATATCATGTTGTGATTGTTCCAAAGTACCGTAAGAAAAAATTATACGGAAAATTTAAGAAACGTGTTGGAGAAATTCTTCGAGAACTATGCAGGCAAAAGGGAATTGAGTTGCTGGAAGGACACTTGATGCCCGACCACATTCACATGTGCCTTTGATAATCTTTCACCTTTTATTTTGGATTTATATCATAAAATATCAAATAGTTAGACCCAATAGACCGACAAAGTACCTGATAAAAGTGTTACCCTGGCATATGCTCTTTTGATCCAGGCCGATAACTGATAACTGATAACTGATAACTGATAACTGATAACTGATAACTGATAACTGATAACTGATAACTGATAACTGATAACTGATAACTGATAACTGATAACTGATAACTGATTACTGAAGGCTGATAACTTTCTTATAAAAGGATATCCCCATGAAAAAAATATTCATTTGTATTATTGCAACAGTCATTTCCGGCTGCACACTGGCCGATGTAAAGGTGGAAATGCTAAGTGAACGGACCGCGCTGGAAAATCAGGTGCTGGGGTCATACAATTCCCTTGATTCACAGATGTTGCTTGCGGCATCTGTCCGCGGGGTGAATTCGAGCGGCAATATAACCCGGCCGCCGGAACATAGCAGGGAATACAAGGAAACCATCAGCGCCATGCAGATTATCGATTTTCATGCAGATGATTTAGACTGTTTTAAACAGCTTGGCTGGGCTGGTGAAAATAACCAGGGCCTGGTTGAAGCCTTTCCCCTCGACCGCAGCAATTTACCGCAACAATACCAGGAATTTGCAGAAAGGTATTCTGTCGAAGAATTTGAATTTGTAATTTCAAAAATCAATGAGTCCCGAAAAAAAATTATGATGCGGGTGATCCATATGAACGAAGATTTAACCGAATCCGATCTTCCCCAAGTTAAAAAAATATTTGCCGGAATCAACGCGGACAAAGCCGATCCCGGCGTTAAGATACAGGATGCAGAGGGAAACTGGGTAACAAAAAAGGATGCATTATGAAACCCGTCACATCTATATATATATCACAACGACCAATGATTGTTTTTTCATCCCTGTTGCTGTTGGTGTTTGTCTTATTGTCTGATTCGATGTTCCACAGGGCAACGGCCAAAAACCTTTCTGAAGAACTGCTTAACCGGGCGGTTCAGATTACCTCTCGCACCGAAGCCGTTTTAGATATGGCAATTTCTCCAGACGGGCGTCATATCGTTTATGTCAGCGGAGATGAAAACCCCACCACCCTGTGGCTGGCATCCGCCGATCCGGATGTGATTCTTCTGCCTGAAAAACTAACAGGCGGGCCGTCGGTGAAATCCTCACCGGCGATATCCGCAGACGGACGTTATGTGGCGTATGTTGACACAAATTTTGATGTCAAAGGCGATATCTATATTATTGACCGCCAAGCCCAAGACAAAAACCCTTTGCGTCTGACCGACCGGGCAACTGAAGACGGAGGCCCGTGTTTTTCTTCTGACAGCCGTTTTCTGTATTTTCACCAGGCAGAGAAAAATCGTTCCCGGGGGCTTTTTGTCATTGACCTGAACGAAATGGACCGTCGCCCCTTACCCATAGACACCGGCGGCGATGCCATGTTCTGCAGCATTTCTTCGGACAACCGGAAACTGGCCTTTGTGTCTAGGAAAAATGACCCGTCCGGTGATATTTTTATCTTAAATACAGAGAACAATACCCTCCGCCAGCTGACCGGCGGTCCGGCCATTGACATGTTTCCCCGGTGGCATGAAAACAACCGGATCCTTTATTTTTCCAGAATCGGGTCTGATACCAACCACGACAATCAGCTGACTCCGGAAGATCATTCTGTCGTCTGCAGAATCAACACAGACACCCCCCGAAATATCCCATATCCGATGACCCCGTTAAATCAGGTGTCATTTAAACCGTTTGCCGCAAACGGAAGCGTTTATTTTCTGTCCGGCAAGGGCGGCGTCAGCAACTGCTGGGCATTGCCGGAAGAAGGATATATCCGCACTGCCGGGACAGCAGAAGAGCAGTTGCGGGCAGCTTCTGCCATTGGCAGCCGAATCCCCTATGATCCCTATAAAACCCTGCTGGCCTGGGTTCGGGGTATTGAAAAGTTTCCCGACAACGAGGCGGTGAGCGCGAAAGCCGGATATATGGCTGCTGAAATATTCCGGGAGCTGGATCTTTTGACTTCGGCCCGAAGCGCTTATCAGTACGTACGCAGTACATACAAACAAACGCTGCCGCATTCCGTTCTTGCGGAAATCAGACAAATCGGAATCGAATTTCAGGTTGCTTCAGAAACCGAAACCCGTGCTTCTGCCAAGCAGACGCTGCTTAAAACAGGCCTGAACCGGCTGGAACAGATTGCCCGGAATCATCCCGGAACCATTTCAGCATCGGCTGAGATAGAAAGCGTTACCCTCCTGCTGACATCCGATCCCGGCCTGACTGAAATGTCTGAAGCCCTTGATCTGCTGGACAGCGTTATTTCCGATGATGCCGCCACTGATTTTCAAAAAGCACAGGCCCTGTTTCTTCAGGCAGAAATTTACAAAAAAACAGTGACCGGCAGCCAGGTCATCACTACCCTGCGTGATATTATCGTTAACTACCCGGAAGCCCGAAAATGGGTTGACAAGGCGGTTGACAATGTCATCGAGCATATACTGACCCATTTTGCCTATGCAAACCGCAACGAAAAAATCCGTAAACTGAATCTGACGGCCATGGAAAATAAAGCTGCAGCCCCTCCACTCGCCCTGGGAGCACTCAACCGGATCGGGGACCTTTATTATGAATCCGGTGATCTGGTGCAGGCAAAGGCGGCGTATGAAAATGTCCTGGCTACTTATCCGGTGCTGACCACGCAGACTGCGGCCGCCCGACTTTCCCTCGCGGAAATTTTGTTCCGTGAGGAACAGTTCCGGGCGGCCATTGACCTATATGAACAGGAAATAAGTCTCAGGAAGTCCTCCGACCGCATCTATCAGCTGGCCCGCCAGGGGTATATCCGGAAAAACATCTCCGCCGGAAAATTTTTATTCCGGCTGGGTGAAATCCCGTCCGCCCGGACCCTTTTTAAAGAACTCATTGAGTATGATAACAGAATTGTTGAAGCCCATCGCGGGTACATCAAATGCGCGTCGGTTTCCGGAGACATTCAACCGGTTCTGCAACAATACCGCGAAAAACTCTACCGCGAAAAAATGGAATCAAATGCCGGTGATCCGGTCTGGCTCTATTGCACCGGTCTGTGTCTGACCTACCTGGGTGAGCAGGATTCCTCACTTGAAGCCAAAGCGCTGATTAAACAATCGATCCGGTTCAACAGCAGCATTGAATATTTCCACCAGACCCTCGGTTATGTATATGAAGTGCTTGAAACCGTATACGGCAAATCCGGACAGCTGGAACGGGCATTAATGTCTTACCAGAAAGCCTATTTTTTAAACGACCATGATAACAATCCGGAAAATGCCGCCAACCTTGAATTAAACCTTGGTAATAGTTACTACCTGATGGGTCAGTACGGAAAAGCCTTTGATTTTTATTCCCGACGCGCTCAGCGTGACATCGAATTTTCCAATCCGAATACAGAGATTGTTTTTTATAAACGATTGGGAGAAAGCGCATTTCAAAACAATGCTATAGACGGCACGATTTCGGCGTATGTCCACGCGATCGAACTCATCGACAGCCATATCGATCCGCTGGCACCATCCAGGGCTTTTGACCGGCTGAACATCTATTTAAAGGACACCATCATCGCACCGGCCGGCACTCTTGAAAAAACAAAAAAACCGGCAAAAAAAACCGCAAAAAAACAGTCTGAACAGAATCTCAAAGCGGCGGATCTTTCGTCAAAAGCCGCCTCACAGCCCTCCCGACAATGGCCGGCGTACAAGCAAAAAATGATGCTGCTGATTGATGACCAGGAATCCGTAAATACACTTGCAGTCAAACTGACGGAACACTATAATGAAGCCATTGAAGATATACCGGGCAGTCTGAAGATTGAAAATGCCCGCCGGAACCTGTCCAGCCTTACCCGCCAGATCCGGCAGGCCCTTGATTTTCCCGAACGGCTCATCGAACTCAAGGCGGACGTCTCCGACCGCCTGGCACTGGCATATCAGGAAAACAGAAACTGGGAGCAGGCTGCGGAAATGTTTGAGCAGGTATTTTCCATCAATGAAAAAACCAGCAATCTTTCCAACCTTGCCCGAAACCGCCGGTCTGTTGCATACAACACCTATCAGCTGGCCAACAGCAAGACCGGAGAACGACGGATCCGTCTTTTGAAAACAGCGGCCGGATATTTTAAACAGGTACTTTCACTCATTGAATTGTACGGAGTGCCGGCACCGGCTGAAAAACAAAAAAAGGCCTTGATCGATATTTCGCTATCCACTTCACTTGATGCCGCGTCTGCCACCCAGGCGGCGAAAGGATTTTCCAGAGCCCAGGAAAAGCGTCTGGCCGAAACATTTATTTCCCGGATTCAGCTGGAGCTGGGAAACCTGAAAATGTCGCAAAAAGAACTTGAAAAACAGTTAACCAACTATCCTTTTCCAGAAGCGGTTCAGGAAAAAGACTACTTCGGCGTATCATTGCTGTACCACCGGGCAGGGCTTCTGGACAACGGAACAGGCCGTTTTGCCGGCGCATTTGATAAATTTGCTTTTTCCGCACGGCTCTGCCTGAAACTTGAAAATCCGGTGAGTGCCGCAACCAACCTCAAAAACATGGCTTCCGCGGGGCAAAAACTCATTCAACAACCTTCCGGAGAGGGGGTGTCCCCGGCACAAATCAATGCCATGCAAACGCTTGATAAAAAAACAGCCGACCTTCTTTCCCGGAAAAGGGCTGTCACCGGTGTCAATCTGCTGATGACGTATCACAATCAGCTGGGCATATTCTATTTTACAGCGGCTGAGCAGTTCGATTCCGATTCCCTGGAAGATTCCGTTTACATGGTTGACCTTCAGCAGCGGGCGATCGGTCATTTCACCCGGGGGATCTCTTTTTTTGAAACCGACACGTTACAATACCAAAGAAATCTTCTTGAGACCGCGACCCGTCTTTACCTGAATATGGCGGCCGCGGCCAGGAGACTGGGGAACGAAGATTTTGCCGGATTGAATTTTAACAATGCCCTGAGACTCTCGGACACCGGGGTTTTTCCGGATTTGAAATGGCGGGCGCTGGCCGGCTTAACCCTTTTCGACCAGGCCCTTACCGTGCTTGAATCCGTTCCCCTTGCCCGTGCCGGATGCACGCCCGGAGAAATTACCGAATCTTTCGGCTCTCTTGTTTTTGAGAAATTTAAAAAAAAAGAGGTTGCTGCGGCGCTGAACCTAACTGCAAAAATATCCGAACTCGAGCGCTTCAATCGCACCGCTTTTTTTGTAAACCCGCAAAACAAGCAGGAAAGAAACTTTTATACCAGACTGTATCCAAGGCTTGAACAGATTGAAAAGTTACAAAAAGAACTTTCCACGGCAGATGCGGACCAACAGGCGTTTGTCCAACAGCGCCTTGAAATTGAAACCGCATTGCTTGCCGATCAACTGGGATCTGACAACGAAAATCTGCCGTCGATCATCAGAAATATCAAGCATAAAAAGACCCGGGATCTTGCAATGCTTCTCATGGCCCTGGACCGGAAGATTGAAATCCAGGCCGACGAACTGGCGAAAATTAGAATTAAACTGCTTGATGACAAATCCGATACGGAAAATAATCGAAACCTGGCAAAAGAACAGACCCGGGCATACCAGGCCCTTGTCAGCCGGTATCATAGACTTGCCGAAGATGCCTGTTATGACAGACCGATTTCAAGTCCGCCGGACTTTATCACGTTATTGGCAGCCGAACCGTTCGATGTAATGGATCTGACAGAGGTCATGACGGATGATGACGCGGTGGCCAGAATTTTTCATATCAATGATACCAATTCACCTTATGCCGTTTTTTTAGTCACCAAAGAAGAAACCGCCGCATTTGTCGCGGATGACATACCAACGCTGAAACAGCGGGTGGATGAAACTATTGACTGGATTACTCCGTATATCGCATATGAAGACCCCCAGGCCCTTGATTTTGGTATTGCATATCCATATGCCTTGAGCTTAAAACACCTGGAGCGCAGCATTAACAGCCGGAAACCGTTCAAACGGAAACTGGCGGCCATACCGGCAACCCGGTTTTCTGATACGGTGGCTGAAAACTATGTCATCCGAAATGTTATTCCGGAAAAACATACGACCCGGGACACCTTTGCCGATCTTTTATCCGGCATAAATACCTTGTTCATATCAAACGGCCCATCCCCGGCCTCAACTGTTCCCACGGAAGCGGGATATACGGCCCGAAAATTTTTTGCCGTCTTTCCGGACAATGAAACCCGAGTCCGGCTGGAATCTCTGCTTTCAGAAACTTCAAATCTGTCATTAGCTATCCTGAACAGCTATCGCCCGGACCCTCTCTATCTGATGGGGCATTTGTTTTCCATATACGGATGCCCGGCGATCATTTTTGTTCGCAATGCAGATCATCAGATTCCTCTGGTGTCGGGTATTCTTGTGTCGGGTATTCTTGAGTCTTATCTGCAAACGTCGGGAATCGGGGCATTAACATCTGCTGCCGATCCTTCAAAATCGATTGCCGCCAGTGACCCCCAAGCCATCCAACCGGAAGAGATAAAACCATCCGGCCTGATCTATCTTGGCTATCAGGGTATGACAGAGAATCAAGCTGCGCTTTTTGCGAAAAAGAATTTTATCAAGTATGTTAAAACCGGCCGATCGGCTTTTGATCGCAAAGAGTATTTACCCGCCACCGTCATGTTTGAAAATGCCATTTTTGTTGCCAATGAAGTTTCAGAATATGACCGGTATTTGCCGGATTTGTATAAATACGCCCGGGAAAGTGCTTATCTGTCCGGGAACCTAAAGCAAGCGCTTTTGTTTGCAAACGACCTTGCCGGCCTGATGGCAGAGATGGCACCGGACGCCAAGGGGCATGCCGAGGCGCTTTTACGTTCAGGGCTGTTGTACGCCAAACAGGAAAACTACAAAAACGCCATACCTGTGATTGAACAAGCAGTTTCCAGCATGTCTCGGCTGGAAGCGGATGAAGCTCTGGCCAAGGCTTTCATGGACCTGGGCATCGTCCTGGAAAATGCCACCAGTTATCAAACCGCGCTCAGCCGTTTTAAAACCGCTGCGGATCTGAGCCGGACTTTGAAGCATGAACTGCTGTTGGGAGAACAATATTTAAATATCGGACGGATATACGATCTGCGGTTAAACCAGTATGCCACGGCCATTAAAACTTATGAAAACGCACTGGAAATTTTTTCGTCAACCGGAGATATCGAAAAAACGGCTGAGTCAAAACTCAACATCGGGCGCTGTTACCGGCTGCTGGGTAATTTCAGCAAAGCAGACGACTATTATTCACAAAGCCTTGAACTGATCCGATCAAGTGCTCCGGATCAACTCATGATCAAGGTCAAAATCCTCATCGAGCAGGCAAACAATGCCTGGTTTCAGGGAAGATACCAGCAGGCATTTACCCTTCAGCGTCAGTGTTACACTATCGCCAAAGAACAGAAGTTTTCACTGATGCAGGTTCTTTCCCTGAATACCGAAGGACTGATCTGGTGGACCCTGGGCGATTATGAAAAAGCGCTGGATTCTTTAAACACCGCACTCCGTGATGCGAAGCGCCTTAAAATCCGTCAGGATGAAATTGCATCAACCCTCAATAATATCGGCCTGATTTATCGGGATCGGGGAAATTATCAAAAAGCACTTGAAACCTTTGAGCAGGCGATAGCCATTGATACAAAAATTGATTCCAAATGGGGGCTGGCCTATGACTTTCGCAATAAGGGGCTGACATATCTCAAACTGGATCAGCCTGAGGGCGCGGCCGATCTTTTTGACCGGGCGTATGAAATTTCCACCGCTATCGGAAACCGCATCAACGCGGCCAGGGCAATTCTCGGGAAAGGCGATGCCCTGGTTGTTTTAAAAGATTTTAAGCAGGCGGAAAATTCATATAATACCGCGCTGAAACTATCCGAAACCATGATGATCAGGGAAACCCAGTGGCGGTCGTTGTTCGGACTGGCAAAAATTCAGATCAGGTTCTATGATAACCCGGATGCAGCCGAAAAGCTGCTGCAAAAATCCATTGATGTGATCGAACAGTTAAGATCCGAAATTAAGGTCAAACAGCTCAAGGAAAATTTTATCGCCAACAAACTCTCGGTCTATGAAACACTGGTAAAACTGCTGGCGGATAAAAACCAGCCGATACAATCTTTTGAAATCGCCGAACGATCCCGGGCCAGAAACTTTATCGATCTTCTCGGCGGTCAGCAAATCGAATTTGCACATTCCGCCGACCAGAAACTCTACAATAAACAGCAGATCATCACATCGGAAATCGAAACATTCGAAAAAATGCTTGCCATGGCAACGGATGATTCAGAGCGCACTCTTTATGAAAAATCATTAAACAGCCTGCAGCATGAACTTGACAACATCATTGTCGAAATGCAGCTGCAGAATCCCCAGCTGGCATCAATCGTGACGATCCCGCCGGTGAATGCGGAAAAACTGGTCCGCTTCATGGAACCGGGAACCGCACTGCTTTCTTATTACCTGCTCGACAACGAGGTTTTCTGCTGGATACTGCGATCAGACACTCAAATTCCGGAAAACCGGATCCGCCTGGTGCGAATTCCGGTTGACCGCGACATACTTGAAAATCAGATACTGGAATACCGGCGCATTATCCAGAACATCGAACCCTGTGAAAAACATGCCTCCGAGCTGTATTCAACCTTGTTTGAACCTGTGGAAAGATTTATAGACGGTGTACAGACGATCTGCATAAGTCCTCATGGATCGCTGCATTACCTCTCTTTTGCCACTTTATACAAAGAAACATCCTTTCTCGTTGATGAATATGCCATGTTTTATGTTCCCAGCGCCGCTGTGCTGGAATATACATTAGCCCGCCGTATGAATCGGCCATACCCTGCTCCCCGCGTTCTGGCGGTGGGGAATCCGGATCTGGGTGATCCCATGCTGGACATCCCCTTTGCAGAGCAGGAAGTCGGCTCCATCAAGTGGAATTTTCCGGAAGTCACCATTTTAACCGGAGATAAGGCAACAGAACACTGGGTGAGAAACAATGTATCCGAATTTGACATTGTCCATATCGCCTCGCATGGTGAGTTTGACCCGGTCAATCCTCTGATGTCGGCCATTAAACTCGCTTTACCAAAAAATAAAAACTTTACAAATACAGTTTTTGATGGCAATCTGGCGGCAAAGGAAATATTCAACCTCACCATCAATGCAGACATGGTGTTTTTAAGCGCCTGTCAAACCGGGCTTGGAAAGATCAGCGCGGGGGATGATGTGGTCGGGCTTAACCGTTCATTTTTCTTTGCCGGAACCCATACGGTGATATCCAGTCTCTGGCGGGTCAGTGATGTGTCAACAGCAATTATGATTAAAACCTTTTACCGTTTGTACATGAATCAGAACAAGGCGGATTGTTTGAAACAGGCGGCCATGCATGTAAAAACGCGCTATCCGCATCCCGGATACTGGGGAGCATTTACATTAGTGGGTGACTATTATTGATTTTGAATTATCACGATACAAACATTTTAACGAGGTTTCAAAATGAAAAAACCTTTGATTCTTTTTTTTAGAGCAACCCTATTGCTGTTTCTCCTGGTATCTGTCTGCGGTGCGGCGACGACACTGTACGTAACTTCTGAAAACGCAGAGCTGAAATCAGATAGTTCCAGCTTTTCATCAACCCTGACCGAACTCAGGCGCGGAGCAGAGCTGACCCTTGTTGCCAAAGACGGCCGATGGTATCAGGTGTCGACAGTTACCAATGACACCGGATGGATTTATCGAGGTAAGGTATCTGGGGAAAAACCGGAAATCGAAAATACTGAAGATGCCGGCGCCGGTCTCGGCGGGCTTCTCGGCGGCCTATCGGACAGTGATATCAAGGCGGATGCTGCGGATTCGTCAAGAAGCATCCGGGGCCTTTCTCCGGAAGCCAAAGAATATGCCCGCTCTACCGGAACGCCCAGACAAAGTCAGGACGCGCTGGATTCCGTGATATCAAGGACCGCCAGTGACAGTGACATTGTTCATTTTTTAAAAAACGGCAAAATCGGCGAGTATGCTGATTAACAAAAATTTATAAGAGGATATCATGAATCATCATAATGATAATTCAAAAAAAAATGATAACATAATCAATCGAAGGAATTTCTTAAAACTGGCAGGGCCGGTTGCATTGTTCCTTTCATGTCCGGCTTATGCCTTTGACCTTTTTAAAGTGATTGATCCGGAAGGTAAAAACAGTGATATCCAGAAAGCCAAACAGGCTTTGGCCGGACTGACCGGAATTGTTCAGAGTGCCGAAAAACTTGACTATCAATCCGAATTTACAATCGGGGAAACATTGGCACTGGAAGGATTCCAGCGGTTCGGACTCCCCGTAAAAAATGACAGACTCCAGACCTATGTCAATACGCTGGGGAATGCGGTGGCAAAAAATTCCCCTCGCCCGGAAATCTCCTATTACTTTGTCGTAATAGACACCCCCATATACAATGCATTTTCCTGTCCAGGGGGCATTGTTTTTGTAAGCAGCGCTCTGATGAAAGGAATGAACAATGAAGCTGATCTGGCCTGTGTGCTGGCCCATGAAGTTACCCATGTCGCCCATAAACATGCCCTGGGTTCCATTCGGCGCGCCAAATTCTTTGAAAGCGCCGCTAAAATCGGCACGATCAATATGGAAGGCGCCGAAGGAAAACAATTTCGGGACATGGTCGGTAATCTTCAAACCGTTTTGTTTGACAAAGGACTGGATAAAAACAAGGAGTATGAAGCAGATGAATCCGGCATGGACGTGGCCTATCGCACTGGCTATGACCCCAACGGCCTGATCAGGGTTTTAAAAATGCTCCAGCAGAAAGAAGCGACAGCCGCCAGTAAAGGGTCCTGGTTTTCCACTCATCCGCCCCTGGCATCCCGGCTTAAAAAATGCTATCAATGGCAGCAACAGTATCCTGACGCCAACCAGATGGCCACAACTCAACATCGGTTTCTGACATATCGGAACATGTTATAAATCGATATTGGAATATACTTTTAAAGAGACTGGAAATAATTAACAGTTTCTGGTGCCCTACCGCCGCAAGATCGGGCCGGATCCGGCTTCCATCAACTCGGCCAAGGTCGGAGGGATCGTGGCCAACAATGCCTGCGGCATGTCCTCGGGCATCGAGGACAACACCCTGTACTCCATTTTGGGGTTACGAATGGTCATGGATGACGGCACCGTGCTGGATACTCTGGAACCGGTCAGCCGCAAAGAGTTTACGGCCTAACGCAAGGATATCGTTGACAGAATCATAGCCCTGTCGGAACGGGTCAAAGAAGATCCGGCCATGATGGAAAAGATCCGGCACAATTTCACCATCAAGGCTCTTTTCCATTTCATGTGGGTAAGCAATCTTATATCATTTTATATCGACATGCGGATTTAGGGATTTGAAATTCAAATCACCTGTTAGTAAAAAAACAATAATTCTAAAATTACGAAAAGTTTTATACCCCCTGGCTTTTGCCTTGGCAGCTTGAACAATTGAATTGAGTCCCTCTAAAATTCCATTGTTGAGTTGTGATTTTTTCCACTTAAAAGATCTGGTTAAAAGACCAGTTTTGATCTGATTAAAAGACCAGTTTTAAAGACCGGGTTAAAAAATCGGATTTAAAGATCAGAAAAATCTAGTCCCTTGATTTTGTAACAAGGAGAAATCCCTTTTTTATTTTAATAACGGCTGTTTCTCTGATAAAGCAATTGCTGATGCCAAGGGATGATCCCATTGAGATCTCAGCATTTTCAAGGGGATATTCCACCCCGGTAAGGGTCACCCCTTCAACTTTTTCCCCGGCAGGAATGATGGATAAAAGCTCGCCTGGTTTTCCCTTCAGGGTTAATGTGTCTAAAACAGGAAAAATTTCATTGTGGTCGTCAATGGTTCGACACCTTATGCCCCTTAAGGCAATCTTTTTCATGAGAAAGAGGTTTGCCAGGGTGTGATCCAGTCTTGTGCCGGTTGTGCCCATCATGATGATTTCAGATGCCCTGTTTTCCATTGCCCATAAAACAGCCAGTTCTGTATCGCTTGCGTCTTTTTTTACCGGATATTTTAATACAGGAATTCTGTTTTTTTGAATAAAGGCCAGCGCATTGTCTTTAATGGAGTCAAAATCACCGATCACCATGTCAGGAATGATTTCTTTTTCAGCAAGATACCCGGTTCCCCCGTCAGCACATACGATTCTGTCTGCACGGGCAAGCACCTGCGTTAAAAGGTCATCATTTTCTATACTTCCGCTTCCAATAATAATATATCTCATAAAATTCAGTATACCCCCATGATGCAGAGCATCACAACGAAGAATGAAACTTGTATGAGGCCGTTCCTGTTTCTTGTCTCAAGTTTTTTGTCTCTTTGCTCTTATAAAAACAGATGCCTTAATCTGTCTATTACGGCCTGCAAAAAAAAACGGGGCATGGGAAAGGCACTGATTTTCAGGCCTGTTTTTGTTCAACAGGGAGGTGAATGACAAAGGCAGTGCCTTTGTCTGGATTGAGTCTGGCCTGGATTCTTCCCCCATGGGCCTCGACGATTTTTTTGCAGATATGAAGCCCGAGCCCGGCTCCGGATTTAAATTTTCCCCGTGACTTGTCTACCTGATAAAAGCGGTTGAATATCTTATCCAGTTCATTTTCAGGCATACCCATGCCGCTGTCGTGAATGGTCAACTCAATTTTGTTTTCTTCTGCCTGCACCAGTGATATATCAATACGTCCATTTTGCGGTGTAAATTTTAATGCATTATCAAGAATATTGTTTAAAAGCTGAGCAGTTTTTACTTTATCTACGCAGACAACGACTTTGTCACACCTGGAAATTATTAAATCGATACTTTTCTGCTGGGCAACCGGGACAAAAAAATCATGCATATCTGTGATCATTGTGCATAATTCAATATAGTCAAAGTTCAGATTAATTCTATTATGCTCAAACCGGGTGATAAAAAACAGATCATTGACCATTTTTATCAGAATATTTATCCGTTCAAGACATATCTGCATGGATTCCCGATATTCAGCTGCGTCTCTTTTTTTAGACAGGCATACCTCGATTTCTCCCTTTAGCGCAAATAACGGATTCCTGAGTTCATGGGAGACATCTGAACTGAATTGTTTTATTTCGCTTATCGACGTTTCAAGACGGTCCATCATGGAGTTGAGGGTTAGTGTCAGATCCTGGATTTCATCCTCTCCCTGTGGTACGGGTAGACGCTCGATGAGGTTGTGAGTCGTGATTCGATTTGTAACGCTGATTATATTTTTGAGTAAGGATCTGATTTTGTATGATGCAAACATGCCGCTGCAGATGCAGAGAACGAGAATAACGGGCATGGCAATAATGGTATTTGAAAAAAGATTGTAAACGATCTGTTCAATTCGATTGGCATGCGTGCCCATCTGAACAACAAAATGTTTCTTCAAACCTGGTACAAAAAAGGATTTTTCACTGATCAAAAAGCTTTTCTGATGTTTTATTGTAAAACGGCCGGAATGGTTGTTGATATCGGGAAATTCTATAGACAGTGAGTTTTCAGACTGGAACAATGGCACCCCTTGAGGGGTAAGAACCCTGAAATACAGGGGGAAATACTTTCGTTGCCTGATATCAGAAAAAAAAATGGTACATCCTTTGTTTATACTTTTTCCCTGAACACTATTCTCGTTGATAGTATTGCGCAGTTCAATAATTTCATCAAAGAGCATGCTGTCCACCTGCTTTAAGAGGTTGTGGTGCAGCCGGTAATAAAGAAAAACGCTTAATATTGTGGCAAGAAGAAGAAAAAGGGATGTATACATAATTGTAATTTTAACATCAAACCGCTTGAAAAATTTATTCTTCTTCTTTAAGGACATATCGGCATTTTTCATATCCGGCCAAAAGTAGTTTACACTTTTTTAAGCAGGAGTTTTGAAAAATGGGAAGCTGTCTCAGGATAATGTAAAGCGGGAAATGAAGAATGCCGACATATCCTACACCTTTAATTGCAGATACAGATAAATGGGGTCAGAGATAAATGGGGTCAGAGTAAAATTAAATATCAAGCTTTTACTAATATGGACGTCACAATATTTAATTTTACTCTGACCCCATTTATCTACAAGCAAAAGAAACTCCTTGGCTGAAAGGTCGATGGCATCACCGTTCCGACGGGCTGTACGGGTTATCAGATCAAGGGAGAGATCGCCCAGACAGAGGGTGTCTGACTGTTTTTCTTTGATGCCCCGCCTTAATACGGCCTTGATTCTGGCATAAAGCTCAGCAAAGGCAAATGGTTTGACAAGATAATCATCAGCGCCAAGATCCAGCCCCTGGACAATATCCGCCTGTGAGTCTTTTGCCGTAAGAAAAATAACAGGTGTGACTATTTCCATGTTTCTTAACCGTTTGATGATCTCAAATCCGTTTAAGGCGGGCAACATAATGTCAAGAATAATAAGATCATAAGACCTGGTTGACGCAAGAAACAGCCCCTCTTCTCCATCAAAAGACGTATCCGTTGTAAACCCGGCTTCTGACAGTCCTTTCTGTATAAAACGAGATGCCCCCTTGTCATCTTCTACAATTAGAATTTTCATTTTTTTATTTTCTCTCATGTTTTGTTTTTTGTCCATTTCTTTTTTGATATGAAACTGACCTGTGTCTTGTATGATCTGTCATTGTACAGACGGTTCAGGGTGACAACAAAGGCCAGTGCGTTCTTTTCCAGTTCAGCATCATGGGCCGCTGGTTTTAAATGCCGATTTTCATAGACAAAAGTTAAAGGCGCCTTATCCGGTCGGATAACTGCCACCTTGTTTTTCATCTGCAAGGCATAATTGTCATTAAACTGCATCAATGCAACTTCCTGTTTTTTATCACTGAAAATAGAATGCCCCATGACTGGATAGTTTAAGTCAAGTCCTATTAAATCAAGAGCGGTTGCCAGTACATCGGGCTGTGTTGACAGCCCGGTGTACACACTGGATGCAATATCACTGCAAAGAATTAAGGCAGGAATATGAAACATATCCACAGGGACCATATCATTACCGTAAACCCGTACATTGTGATCCGCTATAATAACAAAGACCGTATCTTTGTAGTATGCTTCTTTTTTTGCTTTTCTGATAAATTCACCAATTGCGTAGTCTGCATATTTTACAGCATTTTTTACGCTTTTTAAAGGTACTCCTTTGATTAAATCCACTTTCCCCCGGGGAAAATCAAAAGGGGTATGGTTTGAGGTTGAAAACATGACAGCCGCAAATTTCTGATGCTTCTGGTATAATCTTTTAAACTCCTCGTTGGCCCTGCGCACAAGATCACCGTCTGAAACACCCCAGGTTCCTGTAAATTCGGGGTTTTTAAATTTTGGTTCATCAATTATCCTGTCAAACCCGTTGCCTGAAAACCACCCTTTCATATTATCAAACCGGCTCTCACCGCCGTATAAGAACAGGGTCTCATAGCCAAAGGGCTCAAGAAGAGAGGCAATGGTAAAGAAATCCTTTTGTGATTTGTTTCTTTTTACAACTCCCTTTCCCGGGATTGAAAAAATACCTGACACAACCCCTGCGATACCCCGTATACTCCTTGTTCCGTTGGAACAGGTGTTTGTGAATAAAAGTCCTTCCCTGCTTAATCTGTTAAGGTTCGGGGTTATTCCTTTTTCTCCGCCCAGGGCTTCAACAAACTGGTATCCCAGGCTCTCTTCCAGAAGAATAACAAGATTTTTAGAATTTTTTCCCGGGAAATGGGTTTTGACCTCTCTGCTGAGCGGTGACAGGCTGTTTTTTGATTGAATGTTTAAACAGGCTTTCACCCGTTTCAGCGCTTTGTCAAATTCCATTTTTCCATAAGCATCAATACCTCCGGATTGATATTTTTTAGCTGCATAAACAGCATATCCAAGGGAATAAGCAGAATTTTGTGTGATCTCATTCACTACTCTATTGGAAGAATACATGGCATCGGAGATATTTGCCGGCCTGTGGCCGGTGGACGACCGAATTCCCATAAAAAGGATAAGGGCAGCAGGGAAGAACACCAGCAGTCTTTTGCCATGAACTGTATGAAAGATCCTGTTGAAATTGAAGGATGCCTTTTTTAAAAAAAACCATATAAAAAAGATCGTGATCCCGAAGATGACAGCCGCTTCAAATCGATACCCTGACATGATCATCCCAAGCACCTCGTCAGGATATTTAAGATATTCCACAAACAGATAATTGGGGCGAATATCATATTCTGCAAAAAAAGGAAATGTACACAACTCGATAAAAATTAATACTGACATGGTGATTAAAAAATAGAATTTTATAATGCAGGGTGCTTTGTCCCTGAATCGTTCCGGCATCAGGGAAAAGACTGCCAGAGGGATGACAAGAAGCATTGAAGCGACAATGGTATCCATTCTTAATCCGTAAAGAAAGGTCAGCCAGTAGTGGACATCATTGTCTTTAAACCGGTCAAAGTATAGAATAAAGTATAGAATAAAAAGCAGTACTCTTCCTGAAAAAAACAGAAAGATCATATAGGCATAGTATATAGGCATAGTATTTGAGTAATTGTGTAAGAATTTTCATTAATCCACTCTCCTTTGTCCGGTAAACGCTAATCAGGTAATAATTAACCGGCATCAATATATTTCAGATAAATGGGATAAATGGGGTCAGGGATAAATGGGTCAGAGTAAAATTAAATATCAAGCTTTTACTAATATGGACGTCACAATATTTAATTTTACTCTGACCCCATTTATCCTCCATTTATCCTCATCCTTGACCCCATTTATCCATTTATCTGACCCCATTTATCTTTATCATAAGGTGTCTGATGCCTGGAAACCAGATTTGTGCATTCTGGAGGGTTTGGTTTTAAATTGACACCTCAGTGATATCTTTTTCCAAAGCACGTCGAGAGCGCTTTTTCAGCCATAAAACCCCGATAAGATCACTTATACCGACAACAGCACGCTGAAACGTTTTGTATTTTGACTCACCGTAAACACGCGGTTTATGGGATACGCCAACATGAATAAGATCTACTCCTTCACGGAGCATCAGGGCTGGTAGGAATCGATGCATGTGATCAAAATACGGCAGTTTCAGATAATCACTTCTAAAAAAAAGCTTCATTGAACAGCCTGTATCTTTTGTCTTATCCTTTAAAAGTCCTGAACGAATACCATTGGCAGCTCTTGATGAAATTCGTCTGAGCAGGGTATCGTTACGTTTGATCCTTTCTCCTGCCACCATGAGTCGAGGTAAATTTTTTTTATGGGTGTTGTAGGCTTTCAGCAGAATTTTTATATCTTCAGGAGGATTCTGACCATCACCGTCCAATGTTACGATTATTTTATTCACTGCAGCGTTTACACCGGTCCACAATGCTGCAGACTGGCCAAATTTTTTTTTGTGCTTGATAATTCTCAATGCCGGATAATGTGACTTTAATTCACACAGAACATCATAAGAACCATCAGTACTCGAGTCATCAACGTAAATAATTTCACTTACAGGTAATTCTTCAGCAACATAAAAGATTTTTTTCACAAGGGGCTCTATATTGTCTTTTTCATTGTATATGGGGACAACGACTGTAATCATAATTAAATGTACCTTTAATTTAAATACTGAAGTGCTTTAAATAATTCATCCTCAATTATTCTAACGGCTTAAAGACTCGCATTCTTTTTGGGCGCATTCCCATTTTCCCGGTCGACCAGCTAACTTTTTTAGCATGAATTAAATGTTTAGAAATCAAATAGTTAAAGTGATCTCAGTATTGTATATTTTTAACAAAGGTTTTCTGCTATGCCC
>JAYEJJ010000098.1:0-4339 GCA_034660495.1 Thermodesulfobacteriota bacterium
ATTCTAACTTTGGATAAAATTTCCGAAATTTTAAAGAACGAGATATATTGTCCTGTACCATCAACAAAACATATATCTGGTATGAAATTAGGCAGAATGGAATCAACCCCTTCTTTGAAAAACAGGATCTACGGCATCACAGAAGGAATGTACGGTGAAGAAACGGACAGCAGGATGAAGCGTGATATCCAGGATCCTTCAGCCTTGACATCCTCTGGAAATATGATTTCAACAGCGCCTGATCTGCGGAAATGGATCGGACTTATTGCCAATACAGGTACAAAAAGGGAATTGTTCGGAGCAGACTTTGACTGTCTCCATGATGAAGCCCTTGTGGACGACCTGTTCTTCCAGCTTTACGACTATTTAAGTGTCGGCGCCAATGTCTATTACAACTCTGCTGATCAGCGATACATCATCTCAGGCAACTCCACAGGATACGACGTCAATGCCACCTATGACATCGAACATCAGGTGGCCGCAGGCGACTGTGCCAACTGCACATACGATTCGACCTCAAAAATCGAGGATGACATGCCTGATATATGGGAAATTGACGATGCACACTCTGTTCAGATAAAGGATGTGCTTGTGTTTAGTGCCCTGGATATCCTGACAGAATAAAATTTATATTGACTTAGCAACGGCGATCTGATATCTGTTTATTGGGCTTGATCGTAACTTTTACCAAATTTGTTGCTTCGTGGGTAAATTATAAAGCCGTCAGCCGTCAGCCATCAGTCGTCAGTAACCAGCAGGAATTGACTGGAAGCAGATAACTGATTACTGATTACTGATTACTGAAGGCTGACGGCTTTTTTAAAAGCTGCTCCCCTCCATGGCATGGTCCACGTTATGATCAAGCCCGATATTCACCATATTTCAGGAGAGCATTATGGAAATTTTTAAATTTTTTAAAAAAGGAAAAATCGAACGTATTACAAAAAGAGTCCCCCTGGAATTGATCTTCAGGTTTACCCATGATAACCATGAACATGTTGGGGTCCTAAAGGATATCTCTTCCGGCGGAATGGGGTTTTCCACTGCTGGGGAATTTCGTGAAGGAACGGAAATCGAGTTCGAATTTTACCTTTTCAGTAAAAACAATGATCTGAACCCTGAAACCATTCATATCAAGGAGAAGGGGGATATTAAGTGGGTAAATTTCAACCGATCACTGAAACTCGTTGATTATGATGTGGGCTGCCAGTTTCTCAATCCTGAACTGATTAGCACTGTGCAGCTGTTAAAAATCGCGGACTCCAAAGTATAAGGAGTATCATGACCAGACAATATCGAATTCTTTTGCTGATTATTTCCATTATTCTTGTTTTAGGTTTAATCACTTCTGTCATCGTTCGAACAACCTGGTTTAAAATATCAGATGAAAATATTTCTTATATTGGACTTTCAGCGCCTCTCTCAGGTATGGAATCCGGCATCGGCAGCTCCATGGAAAAAGGTGCCCGGCTTTATCTTGAGGAACTCAACCACTCAGATAGATTTTCCAACAGAATTTTTAAACTTAAATCTGTGGATACCAGCCCCGGCACCGGCACTCTGCAAGAGTCTGCTCTTGAACTGACCCGAAACAGAGGTGCCCTGGCTGTTATAAGCTATGTCAAACCCGCTGACCTGCCTTTGATCGCTGACATTTATAAAAAATCGGATATTCCAGTGATCAACACGTCATCCCTTGTCCCATCAATATCCGGTTCCCATGACTGGCTGTACACAACCATGCTGAACCCCACCCGGCAGTCAGGATTTGTCGCCAATTATGTGAGAAACGTAATGGGGAAAAAAATAATCACCATTGTCCATTCAAGTTCCGACACCGGACGTCAAATGCAGCAGAGATTTGCTGATATATATGCCAAATTCGGCACAAAAATTCATTACACCCATGAGTTCAGTCAAAAAAGACCTGATACGTCCCTTGCGGCCATTGTAGAGACGATCAAAGAGAAAAAAGATCTTGGCACCATTTTCTTTGCCGGCAATTCAGCTTCAGCGGCCCGGTTTGTGGTCCAGGCAAGGGATGCAGGCATCAAAAACGCCATTGTCGGCACCGATGCCGTTGGCGGTTCCGGGTTTACCCAGGCGGTCCTTGATCTTATCAAGGAGAGTGATTCCCTTGGGGAATATATCAATGACATGGTTTTTTCTGTTCCCCTGCTGTTTGATACGGCAGGGGGCAGAGCGCAACAGTTTAAAAACCGGTACATGGAAAAATACGGTACATCCCCGGACTGGATAGCCGCCTATTCCTATGACGCTGCCAAACTGGCTTTTCAGGGCATAAGTCAACTGCCACAAGGAAAGAGCAACTTTTCTCCCCTAAAATCCCGCAGATCCATCAAAAAATACCTCAACGGCCTGGTGGAGCAGGGGACCCCGGCAAAAGGCATAACAGGAGAGATCTACCTGTCTGGAAGCAAAAGCAAAAACCGCAGACCGGTTCAGGTGGGAAGCTACAATGGAAAAGATATCATTGCTGCGCCAACCCAGCTTCAGCCCCTGAAATTCGGCAGATCCATCAACTATTTTGAGGAGCTGAAAAAAGGAAAAATTCTCTATGTCAATGACAGGTTTATGTACAAAACCAATGTCATTTATACGGGAATCGAACTGCACAAAATTACAAAACTGGATATGGAGGCCAGGCAGGCCACCCTTGATTTTTCTATCTGGTTCAGATACCAGGGAAAATTTGACCCTGCAGATATAGAGTTTCTCAATGCAGCTGAGGATATCACCCTTGAAACTCCTGTTGAAAGCAGTAAAAACAAAAACATCTCCTTCAAACTATACCGGGTAAAAGCGCCTTTCAGATTTAATTTCCTTGGTGAGACCCTTCCCTATGGCAAACACATGATGGGGTTTTCATTCCATCACAAGACACTCAACCGCAACAATGTCATTTATGTGGTTGATGTTCTGGGTATGGAATTCAATACAGGCTGGACCCTGAAACAGCAGCTGGATAACCGGCGTGTGCTGGATCCATCCACTGGATGGCGTATTGACAGAGCATGGCTGTCCCAGCGGATATTTTCAACATCCACCCTGGGAAGTCCCGCATATGTAGGATACGGCACAGCAGATCCGGATTTTTCACGAATTGACTTTGGTGTGGTATTCAGCGAAGACCAGATTGATTTCCGCACCATTGTCAATGAAGAGTACCTGATCTACATCGGTATTTTCGGCCTCATCGGCAGCCTGGCTGCAACCCTTATGGACAGACGGCTGCACGGATTTTTCTGGCGCACCTCTTCATGGGTGATCCGACTGGTATTCTGGCCCCATCTGCTTCTCTCCGTTGGTAACCTCTGCGTCTTTGGCGCCATCCGGGATGAGGTACCCATCCATTATATTGAAAAAATCATCATGGTCTACGATACATTCTGGTGGCTGCTGCCGGCGACACTGCTGATAATTGCCCTGGAGCGTTTCCTATGGGTTCCCCTGGAAAACCGTACCAGGAGGAAAGTCCCCAATCTTATCCGCCATTTTACTGCAGGTCTGGTTTATGTTCTTGCCTTCTGCGGAATCATTGCCTTTGTCTGGGACCAAACACTGACAAGTGTCCTGGCAACCAGCGGTGTTTTTGCAATGATTGTGGGGCTTGCCATTCAGGGAAATATTTCCAATGTTTTTTCAGGTATTATCCTCAACCTGGAAAGACCGTTTTCCGTAGGAGACTGGATCAAAATCAACCAGATCGACTCCGTTAATGTGGTGGACATGACCTGGCGCACTGTCCGGCTGGAGACATTAACCAGTCATGTGGTATCCATCCCCAACGGTCAGGCAGCAGATTCTGTTATTGTCAACTACTCGAAAAACGACAGCATCAGAATTGATCTTTTTCTGCAGGTCTCTCCCAAACATAAGCCCGAGGTTATTAACCGTTATATCAAGGAGGCCATTGCCGATGTGGAAGGAATTGATGCAGTTAAATCTCCTGTTAATGTCCTCATTGGAATTAAGCCCGTTGTCAGCACATGGATTGCAGAATATACCATCCGATTCTGGGTAATTTCATGGAAGCAGCAGTTCGGACTCCGTGGGAAAATCTGGGATGCCCTGTGGGACAAGTTCCAACAGGAGGAGGTCTCTTTCAATGCCGTGGAAGATCCTGTTTCCCTGCCTGAATCGGAATCTGATACCGCCGAGATTGCTCCGTCTTAAAAGGAAAAAACAGCATAGTGCCAAGGTGGGGTCCACAAACCTGGAAATCTGGCCGAAGCTATCTCGAAAATGGGGTCAGGCCTGCGAGTTTGTCGGGCCAACGGGGTCAGGCCTGCGAGTTTGTCGTCTTTGTCCGTTTGCC
>JAYEJJ010000099.1:0-19282 GCA_034660495.1 Thermodesulfobacteriota bacterium
AGGGCATAGCAGAAAACCTTTGTTAAAAATACACAATACTGAGATCACTTTAACTATTTGATTTCTAAACATTTAATTCATGCTAAAAAAGTTAGCTGGTCGACCGGGAAAATGGGAATGCGCCCTTCCGATTCGTTATAAAGTGTTTTCATAGCTCGATCCGTTTTTTTTAGAAAATAAGTTAGCTGCTACTTTCCTATTTTCTCCTAACAGATCGAGTTATATTTGTCCCGTACTTTCTCAAATTAAATTTTTGTTGACTGCTTTTCTGACCAAGTGGGCGAACTTAGAACCAAGCCCAGGTATGATAATCAAATCAGATCCCCACAATGAATACAGGTCGGCAACAAACCATACCGGACACCCCTGCACTCCTGGCAATCAAGAAAAAGGATTGACACATAATGTATTAAAATATACATTATGCGTATGAATAGACATAAATTAGATAACTTTTTATTGTTCTTGGATAATGCAAAGCAATGGTGTTTTTCGTTTCAGACAGCACAAGTCTATTTCGACGAACCAACCAATACATTACGCCACAGCCTCACCAGACACGCACGATCTGGTGTGATCGTAAGGGTTGCTAAAGGCTTGTATGCTAACCCAAGATCAACATCAAGACCAGACTATGCATTAGAATCTTTTGTCAAACATCTACGCTCCGGCTTAATTACATATTTAAGCCTTGAATCAAGACTCAGTGAAATAGGTATTATCTCGCAAGTCTCAACAGTATTGACTTTAGTAACAGAAGGTAGAAGCCAAATTTACGAAACACCTTTTGGAACAATTGAATTTGTTCACACTATCCGTAAATTGGATATCAACGATAGCAACTTAATGTTTGATACAGAAAGACAAATTTATATTGCATCACCGAACTTGGCTTTGAGTGACTTAAAAAGATGTAAGCGAAACTTAAATCTTGTTGACACTACAGATCTGACAGAGTTGCAAACTGAATGGGAACAAGAAAGTGAATAAATTAAGCTCAGAAGCAAGTTATTATATTAAGAAGTATTTAGATAATAAAAGTGCCATGATGCCTGTTGTTATGAAGTCATTAATTCATGATGAAGTTATCCCTGCACTACAATCTTCAGGATTACTTTCAAGAATAGTTTTCCAAGGTGGTACAGCCTTGCAACGCTTTTACAATAACATGAGATTTTCTGAAGATCTGGATTTTGTTTGTGGACAGGGTAAGTCTATTACTGTTTTGCCTGAAGAATTCATTGAATTTGGGGAACGATTTGAGAAAGACATTCGTGATGTCTTAGAAAAAAAATATGAAATCTCGCCCGAAAAAATCACACTCAGACAACCAAAAGACCCCTACGCACTAAAAGGTCAGGACGTCAAGGTGCAAGTATGGCGTTTAAAGGTGCCAGTAACACTTAACAGACAAAAACAGATGGTGAAAATCGAAGTAGCAAACGTTCCAGCTCATCAAACAGACAATCAGTTTTGGCCTATGTTACAAGGTAAACCAACATCAGACTTCACAAAACCATGTCTTCTTAAAGTTGAAACAGCAAGAGAAATCCTTGCCGACAAATTAATTGCGTTAGCATGTAGAAACCAAGTGAAATACAGAGATGTTTGGGATTACCACATTCTTACTTCTCAAGGTGTTGCGATTGATCAAAATCTTGTTGATCTAAAGTTTGAGGATTATGGCATAAATAAAGAACCTTTGCTTGATCACCTTGAGGACAAACTCTCCTTGCTTAGTGATAACAAAAAAGCGTCAAAAGAATTTTGGACAGAAATGTCTAAATTTGTTTTCCCAGGAGCTGTCGAACAATACAAAACAGTTCACCTTGAAACTGAGATGATCAATAATGTGTACCAACTACTAACCAACATGACAGAACAGATTGAGGAGGAACTTGGGTTTGGACAGAGGATGTGAAAAGATCAGTACAAAAAGGGTACCGATTAGATCTGTTTTACTTGCAGATCCCCACAAAGGATACAGTTCGGCAACAAACCATGCCGGACACCCCCACATTCCTGACAAACAATAAATAGCTTGGTTGAACACACCGGGCAAACATATTTGTGATCTTCCGTGTAGTTGCAGTTCACCAGGCCGGTGTTCCTCCCGACCGTCCTGACGTTCCAAAAAAGATATTTTCGGGGGCCGGATCGGATCGGATACCCACAAATCGGGCAAACAAACTTCTCATAGGCTTCCCGGTATTGTTTGAGAACCCATTGTTTTTGGGGGGTAACGACCGTTTTGAGAAGCAAAAAAAGTGTATCCTATTCAAATATCATGGTAAAGCAATAAAAAAAAGATGAAATAAAAAAAAATTGAACATGATGATTTTTTTTCGGAACAAATGAAAAAAATAATGCTATGTTCACAATATGAGCCGACAAGAAATAAAAGAAATACTTCAGAACCTGGATATTAGACCGGAATACTTCGACAATGAAGCATATTCCGAAACTCTGATAATTGCTTTTAATTAAACCTCTGGCTATGCCAGAGCGACCCTAAAAGTTCGACAGTTCCGGCGAGATTGAAAAAGTGATAAAGGTTCTTCCTCGGGAAAGCCCCAAGTGGGGGAGAGGAAGAACCAATGAATGATTGGAAAACATTATCACACGTTAAATGGGATTGCAAATATCATATAATATTTGTGACAAAGTACAGGCATAAAAGTATATATGGAAACCTTAGAAAACGCATTGGGCCGATTATCAGGCAATTGTGTGAACAAAAAGGGCTTGAATTACATGAAGGGCATGCTATGCCTGACCATGTCCACCTTTGCTTAAGCATTCCTCCAAAGTTTAGTGTGTCCAATACAATAGGCTTTATAAAAGGTAAAAGTGCAATAAGAATACATAGAGAATTGCTTCACACCAAACGGATGACAGGCTTAAGTTTTTGGGCAAAAGGTTATTGTGCCACCACTGTAGGACTTGATAAAGAAATGATCAAAAGATATATTCGAGAACAGGATAAAAACAGCTAAACGAAACGTAATTTTATAAATAGCCCCTTCAGGGGCTTTCCCATAGCAACGCCCCCTTCGGAGGGGGCTTCCTCATACTACCCGCTATGCGGGTATAATAGGTGATTGGAAGTGCTTTTGTTTTTTTTTCCAGAAAAATAGTGAAACAGTTCTGGATCTGCTAGACACGCGGCAAAAGCATGTATACTATGGCTTGACCGGATTAAAAAGATACAAAATCTGACCGGATTCTCCAATAAAATCAGGATACCGGCTACTCAAAAATGTATCTCTTTAAATGGGTCAAGCCATAACTTGATGATGAAATTAGTGAAATAAAAGGAAAGGCAAAACAATGGGTAAAAAAAACTATGAGTTTGTGTTTGACCAGTATGGAAAAACCAGGGAAATAAAAATTAAATCCAGGGGAGATGAACTTCTCAGCAATCATTATATGAACAAGGGAACCAATTTTTCGCAGCAGGAAAGAAAGGATTTCAGTATTGACGGAGCTCTCCCCCCCCATCCCATGAGTCTGGATGAACAGGTGGAAGTTTGTGAAAACATTGCTGACAATAAAAACACCAACATTGAAAAATATATTTACCTGCGCTCCCTGTTTGACAGAAATGTTACGCTGAACCATGCTGTTCTGGCCAAAAACATACAGAAATATCTTCCCATTGTTTATACCCCGACGGTTGGACAGGCCTGTGAACAATTTTCTGAAATTGTAAGAAAAGCCTCGGGCATTACCTTTTATCCTGGCAATATTGACAGGGCAGAGGAAATACTGAAACGTTACCAGACCGATGATATCAGGGTGGCGGTTGTCACAGACAATGCCGGCATACTCGGGATTGGCGACCAGGGCGCAGGGGGGATCAATATCTGCATCGGCAAACTCCAGCTTTACACCCTGGGTGCTGGTATTGCCCCCTGGCATTGTCTTCCCATTTCCCTAGACGTGGGAACAAACAGCCAGACCCTGTTAAACAACCCAAGATACCTGGGATACCGGCAGAAAAGGCTTTCCGGAGAGGCCTATAACGAGTTTATTGGAAAATTTGCAAAGGCCTTTAAGGCTGTTTTTCCCAATTCCCTGTGCCAGTGGGAAGACTTCAGCAAACAGAATGCATTTACCATTAATGACACCTATTCCAAAGAACTGGTTTCCTTTAATGACGATATTCAGGGTACAGGGTCCATTACGCTGGCAGGCATCCTGGCTGCCATGAAGGTTAAAAAGGAAAAACTGTCCGACCAGAATTTTTTGATCTACGGTGCCGGCGCCGGTGGTGTTGGCATTACAGAACAGATTTTTACCGCGCTCGTGGAAGACGGATTGTCCGAGTCAGAAGCAAAAAAAAGAATATTTACAATGGATTCCAGGGGGTTGATCACTTCGGACAGGGATCTTGATCCGTATAAGAAAAAATTCAGCCAGACCCCCGGTGATCTGTCCTGGTTTAATGATCCCAAAGACAATTCCCTTGACAATATAGTTAAAAATGCCAGGATTACTGTGCTCATCGGCACTTCAGCCCAGTCCGGGTCGTTTACCAAAAAAATCGTTCAGCAGATGTGTAAAAATTCCAGCCGACCGGTTATTCTGCCCATCAGCAATCCAACGGACAAGGTGGAGGCCCACCCTGAAGATATCTACAGATGGAGTGAGGGTAAGGCGGTGATTGCTACGGGAAGTCCGTTTAACCCTGTGATGCACAATGGAAAAGAGATCAGGATCGGCCAGTGCAACAATTTCTTTGTATTTCCAGGGATCGGTCTTGGAATTATTGCCTCCGGTGCAAAACAGGTTCTTCCCACGTTTTTCACAGCAGCGGCAAAGGCGGTTGTGGAAAACATTGATGATGAAGACCTTGAAAACGGCATTATTCTTCCCAAAATAAACAAGGTTAAAAAAATTTCCAGAGACGTAGCCGTTGAAGTGGGTAAAGCAGCCATATCAGCCGGGGTCTGTAAGAAGGACCTTCCCTTTTCCAGGTTCAACCATGACAATGACCCGTCAAAACTGGCAGAAATTATTGACCATATGAGATGGGACTCTGAATACATCAATCTGAGTCCGGTATAGGCCGTTCAGCAGGTATGGTTTCCAACAAAAAGATTTTTTCTGAAATTCATGCCGTTCACGGCATTAAAACAGCCCTGGCATCTGTACTTGCCTATACCCTGGTCATTTTCCTGGACCTGGAATACGGATACTGGGCTGTTTTTTCAACGGTTATTGTGATGCAGGTTTATGTTGCCGATTCAGTCAATATGTGCATCTACAGATTGTCCGGAACCATTATAGGCGCGGCCGTCGGTATTGCAGCCCTTTTATTGTTTCCGGCCACCCCTTTCTGGACCGGGGTTTCTATTTTTCTTTTTGTGGGGCTGTGCAGTTTTATGACCTACTAGAACAGCCGGTACAGGATGGCGGCCATAACCGTTGCCATTATCATCATGACAGGTCTTGCCGCCCCGGATAAAATCCGTTTCGGCTTTGACAGGGTGATAGAAATTTGTATTGGAATTTTCTGTGCCTTCAGTGTTTCTGTTCTTGTTTTTCCGGTCAGGCGGGTGGATCAGCTTCAAAACAATCTTAAGGCTGAGGCTGCTGACAGTGCTGAAAAGTACGATGAGCTGCTCAAAGCGTTTCTTGCCGGACAAAAACGGGTAAACAAGAATCTGCTCATGGAACTGAGCCAACAGGTCTGGAAAAATCATGAATTGTACCAGAACATCAAACGCCATGAAGCATTGATCTACCCGAAAAAATTCAGCAAAAACCTGGCTGCTGTTGTTTCAACCATGGACCGAACCATGGAACATCTGCGGACTATGCAGCGGATCTTGAATAAGACTGAAGGGAAAGCCTATGATATTATCATGGAAAAAGAACTGGTTCTGCTTGCTGAAAAAAGCAAACAAGCCCTGTTAAATATTGGAGAGGAAAACGATTCCCTTGATTTAAGCGAATTGTCAAAGGCCGCTGCACAAGCAGAAAAAAAAAATTTCTGTTCTGCGGTCCCAAGGGGTTACCATTCGTTTTGATATTCAAAAGCTGATTCAGGTTTACTCTTTTTACCACACCATGCACTATTTGGCAGAAGACCTCATCCAGACCTGGGATCGTTCAGGAAACCCGCTCAGCAGGTGCCAGGACTCATGATTTGAAAAACAAATTTTGACTTTTTCCGGGTCTCAGTGTTCCTGGACAGGAATACTACAGAAGCCCCAGATTTGACTATTTCTTATAAAGGGTCAGCTTTTTCTGATGAAAAAATTTAAAATAAGGAGAAACATGGAAATTTCACTACAGACCACAACAATAGGATTCATAGGAACCGGGGTTATGGGGGCCAGTATGGCCGGCCATATTCTCAGGGCTGGTTACAGGGTTCATGTGTTTTCACGGACAAAGGCCAAGACATCCGGTCTCTGCAGAGCCGGTGCTGTTTGGGAAGATTCAGTCAAAGATACTGCTGAAAAATCAGACCTTATCATCACCATGGTGGGATTCCCCTCAGATGTAAAAGAGGTCTACTTTGGAGAAAACGGTATTTTAAATCATGCGTCAAAAAATACCATGGTTATTGATATGACCACTTCCAGACCGCAACTGGCCGCTGAAATTTATGAACAGGGAAAAAAGAGTTCTGTTGCCGCCCTTGATGCCCCGGTTTCCGGCGGTGACACCGGCGCCAGAAACGCAGACCTGTCCATTATGGTGGGGGGGGATAAACAGGCGTTTGAAACGGCTCTGCCTGTTTTAGCGCTCATGGGTCAAAATATTCAGTACCAGGGGCCTGCCGGAAGCGGTCAGCACACCAAAATTGCCAATCAGATTGCCATTGCAGCAGGCATGATCGGTGTCTGTGAATCCCTGGCCTACGCCAGACAGGCAGGGCTTGATCCGGAAAATGTATTAAAGAGTATTGGACAGGGGGCCGCAGGCAGCTGGTCATTGAACAACCTCGGCCCCCGGATGATTTCAGGTGATTATGAACCGGGATTTTACGTCAAGCATTTTATTAAAGACCTGGTCATTGCTTCAGACTCAGCCGGATCTCTTAATCTTGACACCCCCGGACTGAATCTTGCAAAATCCCTTTATGAAAAACTGGCAGCCCGGAACTGTGAAAACAATGGCACCCAGGCGCTGTTTAAATTATTTAATAATGCTTCCTGATCCACCACAAAAGGGATACGGACTCAAGCTCCAAAACGGCTGCTGTTATCCCGTCCAGGGTCACGAATTCCACCTCAAAGGCTTCACCTTCACCATAAACATAGACTACGGCTCCGATATCGCCGGGCTCAAGCCCATACTCTTCAATCGATTTTGTAAGTATAACTTTATCGTGTTCCTTTCTTTCTCCTAATATGCTGGATAAGCGGTGATCAGGCGAGGATGCCGGTGTTGGACATGAAACACCGGCAGATGAGATCATTCAAAAATTTTTTCGTCCCTGGCTTCGGCCTCAGCCGCATCAGACTCCAGGTCCCGGATACGGCCCTGGCTGTTGTGTAGATCACGGACCGTGCGGCATCCAGAAGGGTGACGGCCTCGGCCACCTGAAAGGAAACCCCCTGGAAATTGGCCACGGGCTGACCAAAGGCCCTGCGCTTTGAGGTATACCCGGTGGCCACATCCACTGCCGGAACAGCCGCGCCGATTGTCATGGCAGCGGTCCCCAGACGTTTCGGGATCATCATGGTATTAAACACCTTCACCCCCTGATTGAGTTCTCCAAGCAGGTTTTCTCTGGGCACTTTAACATCCTTGAACATCATCCGGGCAGCCCCGCCTCCCCGGCAGCCCATGAGATTGCGGCGGCCGGCTTCCTGTAAAAATTCCTTTGGAAATTGAATTTTATCCGCATCCATATCCAGGATCATTTTTCTGGGAATGGATTTGACAAAATCCCGGGCCTCCTGCTTTAATTTTTTCTGTTCATCACTGAGGAGATAATCAAACATATTAAGCATCCTCCCTGAGTTTGAACTTCATTACCTTGCCCGAGGGGGTATGGGGCAGTTCGTCCACAAAACTGAATTTTCTGGGAATCTTAAATTTTGCCAGATGGGTGTAGCTGTCCCATCCCTCCAGGTGTTCTTCATTTCCGGCTTCGATAAAAAGAGAAAGCCCCGGGCAGTTTTTTGTCCCCCTGTTAATGACCGGAGTAAGGGTGTGGTCTGCAATGATGCCGCGGATGTCTGCATGGTTGACCCGGTATTCAATATCCTTTGATGTGAGCATAAAAGGGGAGGGGATGGCAACGCCTCCGATTTTATGCAGGGCAAGCATGGTTACCCAGAATTCAACCCTCCTGAAAAGCATTACCATGACCCTGTCTCCTTTCTGTATGCCCTTTTCCTGAAGCACATTGGCAAGACGTGAGGATTCTTTTGAAAAGAAGTTCAGGTCACAGGTCATTTCATTACCGTGATCGTCTACATGGATCATGGCCAGGCAATCAGGCGTGTTGTCTGCGGCTGCATCAACAATATCAAAGGCAAAATTGAAGTTGTCAGGAATTTCAACCGAAAACTCATTGATAAATTCTTCATAGGAGGTAAACTGCTGTTTTTTTATTTAAACAAGTCCTTGTACTCGATCATCAAGTTTTTGAATAGCTCCGCTGGGGGCTCTTAACCGGTCCTTCCATAAAAACTTGATAATTGAGTTGTACCAGAATGATTATGTTTTTATATCTGATTTTTCCAAAAGGGGAAGATCCCTTACACTTCAGCTGTCAAGACCAGTGCGCAGTTTTTCTGCCGCAGCAGTAACAATGCCTATTGTCTGTTCTATTTCATCGGCCGTGGTCATGCGGCCAAGGGAAAATCTCAGGGTTCCCTTTGCCCATTTTTCAGGTATCTCCATGGCTTCAAGCACATGGGAGAGGGTGACAGTGCCGCTGTGACAGGCTGCCCCGGCAGAAGCGGCCACTTCAAGCCCGATTGCTTCAAGAAGATGATTCGCTTCAAGGTCTTTAAATGACAGGCTGAGGGTGTTGGGCAGGCGCTGTTCCAGGTGGCCGTTTACCTGGACCTGATCTGTGCACGAGACAATTCCCCTGTGTAGACGTTCCCGCAAGGTCTTTATGGATGCCATATTTTCTAAAAGGGTTTTGCCGGCGACTTCACATGCCGCGCCCAGGCCGACAATTTCCAGTACATTTTCCGTTCCTGACCGCAGGCCCTTTTCCTGGCCAGCGCCGTGGCAGAATTTTTCAGGGGCAACTCCTTTTTTAATATAGAGGGCGCCGACGCCCTTGGGCGCGTAGAGTTTATGACCGGCAAGGGAAAGCATGTCCACACCAAGGGCTTTGACATCAACAGGAATTTTACCCAGCGCCTGGGCTGCATCCGTGTGCATGACAATCCCCCGCTGTCTGACCATGCGGGCCACCTCTGCCAGGGGCTGTATGGTACCGACTTCATTATTGGCGAGCATAATAGAAACCAGAATCGTATCGGAACGTAGGACCCGGGCCACGCTGTCAGGATTGACAATGCCCTGGCTGTCGCAGTTCACGTATGTGGTGTCAAACCCTTCCTGTTCAAGATATCGGCAGACCTCCAGTACGGCCGGGTGCTCAATGGTGGTTGTAACAATATGGCGGCCCTTTGCCTTAAGTGCTCTGGCCGCGCCCTTGATGGCATGATTATTGGATTCAGTGCCGCCGGAGGTAAAAATCACCTCTTCGGGAAGGCAGTTCATAAGGCCGGCCACCTGATGCCTTGCCTGTTCCACTGCCTTTTTGGGTGTGATGCCGTACCAGTGGGAACTGGAAGGGTTCCCGAACTCAGATTCCAAAAACGGCCGCATGGCTTTGATCACTTCAGGGTCATGGGGGGTGGTCCCGTTGTAATCCAGGTATATGGGTTTGATCAAATTGCCTCCTGATATTAAATATCTGTCACTCGACCATCAAGTTTTTTGAATAGCACCGCTGGGGGCGGCGCCCGGCCCTTCCATAAAAACTTGATAATCGAGTGTAATTATAATTTTAAATAAAGTTTAACTCATAGTTTTTGTTCATTTTTCATAAAGCAGGGAATACAGAGGAATTTACCGCCAAATCTTCTGATCCGGGATTCCATGACCAGTTCTCCGCAGGCATCGCATGTAATACTTTCCATGATGCGTGCCGGTCTTACCGGCGGGCTGGTTATTTCCTCTATTGTGAACAGGTCTGCCAGCTCAGCGGCCATGATGCGTTTTATGGTTGTCTCCCTGTTGTCGCTTTTTGGAAAATCCGGTCTGAACAGGGCTCGAAAGCCTTTCCGGCTGTCTCTGTCATAAAATGTAAATCCTGATTTTCCGTAATCTTTGTGCACCAGGTTGCCTTTGCCAAAGGTGCAGTCGGTCAGATACTGTATTGCATCCACTGCGCACATGTCGGTTTCCACCACGCAGACCGGGTTTGCCGCTTCTGTTATATTGAGTTTTTCCATGGCAAGTTCTGACACACGTATGCCGATTGCCAGACCCGGACACCAGTGCCCGTGAAATTCTTTTGTTTTATCTATTGTCTGCTGATCAATTGAACACCCCATAAGGCTCCTTGTTCTCGATGATGTGGTTTTTTTGTTCGGTTTAAGATGAAAATGGAAACAATTTAGAGTAAGTCAAAGGAGATGTCAAGAAGGTTTTACCCCTGTACATGGGCACAGCCAGGCCTCTGGGGCTTCCTGTATGAGACCTGAGATGATGTTTCTGGTTTTTACTGATATTGACAAGGAACGCTTTTGATGCCATATGTGTAAGTGTATTTTTTACCTGTCAGTCAGAGGAGGGCTTGTGATGGACAAATTGAAAGTATTGTTATGGGTTGTCAGTATTTTAATTTTTTCTATGATATTCACCGCTGTGAACAGTTCTGCCAAAGCGCATATTGTTTCATCAAATGGTCAGACCGTCTATGTGCCAGCGTATTCTCATATCTATATAGGGGACAGGGAAAGGGCGTTTCTCCTTGCTGTGACATTGAGTATCAGAAACACAGATTCAGCAAATCCAATTATTGTTGAAAAGGTGAGCTATTATAGTTCAGACGGTAAACTGCTTGAGGAATATATTGACCGCCCTGTTACTGTTGAAAAGATTTCTGCCATGCGCTTTATAGTCCGTGAATCAGATAAATCAGGGGGTTCGGGCGCCAGTTTTATTGTTGAATGGCGTTCAGAAAAAAGTGTAACGTCGCCTGTGATAGAAACCATTATGATCGGTGCCCAGACCCAGCAGGGCATATCGTTTACCTCAAGGGGTCAGGTCATAAGGGAAAAATAATGGTTTAGCTGCCATTGCTGTCTGGATCAGATACCTTCTGCAGTTTCTGGAGATTCAGATGTTTGCCCAGGGCAAGGAGAAGATCCCCTTTATCAATAATACTTTTCGGCCCCGGGTTAAAGACCATTTCACCGGAAGTTTTTTTGATGCTGATAATAAGGACATCAAATCTGGGGCGTATGCCGGAATCCTTTATGGGTTTGCCCACCAGTTCAGAATTGTCACTCACAGGCAGTTCTTCCAACTGCAGATTGATATCCCCCCGCATGGCCAGATCCATGAGACTGGTGACTGTAGGACGCAGTACACTCTGCACCAGGCGCATTCCTCCTATATTGTAGGGCATGAACACCTGTTCAGCGCCTGCCTGTTTCAGCCGGGGCACATGGGATTCCGTATCGGTCCTGGCAACGATTTTCAGATTTGGATTGAGCTGTTTTGAAGACAGGGTGACAAACACATTGGCTGCATCTTCAGCAAGGGCGGTGATAAGGCAGGAGGCCTGTTTCAGACCGGCAGACAGCAGTATATCGTCCTGGGTGGCATCTCCCGGGATAAAAAGCATCTTATTTTGTTCCAGTTCAGCCAGGGCATCCGGGTTTTTTTCAATAACCACCACATTAAACCCTTCCTTTTTGATTTCTCTGGCGACAATACTGCCGATTCTGCCGTATCCGCAGACAATGTAGTGGTCTGTAAGTTCATTGATTATTTTTTCCACCCTGCGCCTCCCTAATAAGTTTTGAAATTTACCCTCCACAAGCATCTGAGCCAGAGATCCGCCAAGATAAAAAAAGGCGCCGACCCCGCCAAAAATAACCAGGATGGTCATTAACCGGGACATATCAGACAAGGGCTTGACCTCCATGTATCCCACTGTGGCAAGGGTGATCACCACCATGTAGATACTGTCAATAAAGCCCCATCCTTCCATGAGCATATACCCCAGGGTACCGGCTGTTGTTACAAGAAAGATGAAAAAGCTTCCCATGATAATGGACCAGCCAAAAGGATGTTCCGTACGCATGTGCAGCCGGTAGTTCATGATTTTTTTCAGCAGCTTCATTAACAGCCTCCCTAATGTTTACGCAATCTTTTACTCGATCATCAAGTTTTTATATTTTACCCTTTACAGGTAAATGTCAACATCAAAAAGTCCTCCGACGTACTCGTTCCTGACAGGCAACCGCTGGGGGCGGCACTCTCCTGTTTTATTTTTCGTTGTGATGCTGCGCATCATGCGGGTTATAGGGTTATAGGCTCCTAATCATAATAAAACCGCCCACAGGTCTTGTCTTTTAAGCCGTCTTCTTTGTTGCGTCACTGGGCACATATTTCATCTGCTCCCAGTAACGCGCCTTGAATACGACTTAAAATCCTAAGCCATATTTTGGATAGACTTTAATCTGATCATGAGCCTTGGTTTATATTAATTACGCATAAACATAGATTGAGAGAGGTTTCCAGTCAAACTTTTATATGAAACAACCGCTGGGGGCGGCACTCTACTGTTGGCTGCGCGTCTTCGACCCATGCTTTGTTGTGTCCGTCAGGACATGGGGGTTAGTTTAGAAAAAAATGGTTGGGAAAAGAGAGGGGAAGGGATTTTTGAGAAAATACATTTTTCTGTTTTGACATATTTTATGCCCGGGGGATTCCCCGGGCCGTGGATTTTATTGCAGGACAATATGACTTGAGCAAGCCAGGCCCCTCAAAGCTTAATTATGCTGAGATATCTATCACAAAGCCGCCAAGTTCCTGTATTTTTTCATCAATGGTGTCAAGGCTTTTCTCAATGGTCTGGTAGCAGATCTGGGGAAGACTGCCGCCCCATGCCTTTTCTGCTTCGGCAAAACCCTGAAGAATACCTTCCCGTCCGGCTTTTAAACGGTCAACATCGTCTCCTGCCCCTTTTACAACAAAGTCAATAATGCGCTGGGCTGTCTTATCAATTCCAAAATACCCGTTGTCACTGATAAGATCACTGGCCTGTTCTGGAGACAGTTCTGAAATGGGGGTGTCATTGTAGACCAATGATGCTTTATCTTTTTCATCCAGTTCGGTGAAATGGGACAGGGCGTTCTGAGTCCTTAAATTCAGGAGGGTATGGGTGCCTGTCTGAGTTCTGAATTGAAAATTGAACTCATTAACCGTATGATTTATTGTTTTTTTAGTGTTTTTTGCCTCAGTGCTGATTTGAAAGGTTCTACGGGTAATTGTGGATGAAAGAGACCAGTCCGTCTGGGTTGAAATCATTTTCTTATCTCCTTTTTTTATATGAAAGCCATCAGCCATCAGTACTCAGCTAACAGCTTTCATGCTTTGTTGCACCTGTCAAGGCATGGCCGTTATATGAAAGTCCTGGATCGGCTGCCTCAAATTCGACTTTTTTTGTTGTGAGCCCGCTGCTCATTGGGGTTTATAAGAAACACTTGTCAAAGTATTGCCATTGGCGGCGTTTCTTTTTTCGTTGTGGCCGGATCGATGATCATGGTCCGGCCATGCCGGTTATAGAGAGTCTGATATATTTTGTTCTTTAACTGGTTTGTTGGGAATATACTTAAATTATCGGTATGTTGAGAAAATACTTGAAAAATCCAGGTGCAAAAAATTAGCATAACAGGCAGTTAAGGAAAAAAAAACCTTGACAGACCGGGAAATATTTTTTATCATTTACCTGAAATAAATAAAAGCATTCTGAAGATGTCACTGAATAAGACACTTAAAAAAAGGTGTCACAAGATATAAAAAGGGTTGATAATCGCGTCAACGGCTGAAAAACAACCGGCTTTAAACACCAGCCGGTAAACCAGCAGCCGTATTCAAGTGCAGGCAGTACTAAAGTACCGGTCACATGACTTGATACGTGTGGTATTTTACAACAAATTACGTTTGGTGTCAGGTCATATGACCTGAACTATAATAATCGCCGGAATAAAGACTATCCGGTACAAATAGCAGACAGATAAAAAAGCCACGAAGGCAAAAAATCAGCAGAAAGCTGTTTTTTCCCTTTGTGGCTTTTTTTGTTTTAATTTAGTTTTCAGGGATGTTTTACATTGATCTTTAAGTCTTTACGTCTGAGAGATTGGGGGAAAGATAAAAATGATGAAGGCATGCAGTTTAAAAATAAAATTAACCGGCGTATTTCTCTGTTTGGTTCTTTTTTCCCATGGCGTGTGCCTGGGCCTGGGGGCAGAAGAACGGGTGTTTGAACAGGATACAGATAATGACGGGAAAATTGACAGGATTTCATATTTTGATGCAGACAATACAATCTTAAGGCTTGAAACAGACACCAACAAAGACGGCACAATGGATGCGTTTCAGTACTACAGCCAGGGAAAGCTGGACAGGATTGAACGGGATACAGATTTTGACCGACAGATTGATAATTATGATTTTTTTGAAAATGAAAAAAGGGTTCGAAATGAAAGTGTCAGTGATACCGGGGCAATTGAGAGAATAGTCGTTTTTGATGATAAAGAACAGGTTCTAAGCATAAAACTGGACAGCAACGGGGATAAACAATTTGATACGGTGTATGGGTTTTTAGATGGAAAAATCAAAACCGGGGAAAAGGACAGCCGTCACAACGGCAGAATGGACACCTGGCAGTGTTTTGAAAATGAACAGATCGTCAGTCAGGAATCAGATAAAAACGGAGACGGCAGGGTGGATGAGATGTATTCATACAACTCTGACGGCATGCCCGTAAAAAGCAGCCACGATTTTGATCATGACGGCACCATGGAAGTCTTCCGGGAGTACAGTAACGGCGAGATTCAATGTGAAAAAAAAGATGAAAATCTGGATAGAAAATATGACACCATAACCTTGTTTGAAAATTCTCTGCCTTGTTCAAGAAAGCAGGATTCCAATCTGGATGGTCAATTTGATATTTTTTACACCTACACTGACGGCGGACTGACAGAACAGCAGAAAGACATGAATTATGACGGTGAAACGGATTTTTTCTGTACCTATGATGATCAGGGCTCGCCTGCTGAAATTCAGGAGGATACGAATTATAATGGAAAACCGGACAGGATAAGAATTTTTAAACATGGGCAGCAGATCCGGTATGAAACAGATGACAATCATGACGGATTTATGGAAAAAAAATCTCTTTTTAAAAAAGGGAAAATTGTGCTTCAGCTTGAGGATAAAAATTTTGACAGAAAAATGGATACTGAAATTTCCTTTAATGAAAATGGCCATAGAAAAGAGGCCCGCATGGATACAAATTTCAACGGCCGGTTTGACACCTTTCAGTATTATAAAAACGATCTTCTGGCGGCAGTGGAAAGGGATACAGGCGGCAACGGGAAAATAGATGTAAAGGTGTTTTACAGGAACGAAAAACGAATAAAACTTTTAAAGGACCAGGACAATGACAAAAAGTTTGAATCCACGCACTGGTTTAATAAGCAGGGATGGTCCCTGGTTATTGAAGTGGATGCCAACCTGGATCAGATTCCTGAAAATGTGGTCTGCTACAAAGACGGGATAAAAAGGGTAGTAAAGAGCGATGAAGACTGGGACGGCTCCTTTGATTTTATTGAATATTACAATGAAGACGGGATGCTGGTAAAAAGTGAGGAAAAAAGCCAGGGAACAGGAGAACTCAATATAACCTGGTTTTTTAATGAAGCAGAAAAGGCGTATAAGGCGGCACAGGATTCCACAGGCAATGGTAAAAAAGACACCTGGTTTTACTACGACAATGGACAGCTGGTCTCTGTGGAAGAGGATGTGAACGGAGACGGAAAACCCGATCTGTGGGAGAATTATGATGAAACTGAAGCGCTGGTGAAGCGCTTTAAGGATCTTGATTTTGACGGTATACCGGATATTGAAGAGGAGAGTTAAAATATGTTTGATTTTATTGCAAAAGGCGGGGTCCTGGTGACGCCGATTCTTTTATGTTCTGTTATTGCCCTGGCAGTATTTGTTGAGCGGTTGATACGCTTTGCCGGCATGCGGAAAAAAGGCCTGGATCTGGAACACAGGGTTTCAAAGCGCATCTCTCTGGGGGAAGATGAGAAAGCCCTTGAAATGGCACGAACCAGTGATTCCCCCATGGGCAGGGTCCTGGCCCGGGCCGTTGAGGTCAAGGATCATGACAGAGAGACCATGGAAACCGTTATTGTCAATGCCACGGACGAAGAGATCAGAGACCTGTCAACCCATGTACAGACCCTGGCTACCATAACAAACATAGCCCCGCTTCTGGGTCTTCTCGGCACAGTGATCGGTATGATAAAAGCCTTTATGGTGATCCAGGAGATGGGGGGCAAGGTCAACGCTGCTGTGCTTGCCGGAGGCATCTGGGAGGCCATGCTGACAACTGCCCTGGGGCTGGCAGTGGCCCTTCCGGCCATGCTTGCTCACAGCTATTTGGTGTCAAAAATTGATACTTATGAGGCCCGGCTTCAGAACGGCGCTGTTGTGTTTCGCACCGCTGTTGCCGGCAGAGAAAAAGAGGAGTAAGTCCATGCTGGTTCATAAAAAAAAGAGGCCGCGCTATCAGATTCAGGCGCCCCTTACCTCGTTGATCGATATTGTTTTCATGCTGTTGATTTATTTTCTTTTGACCACCAATTTTATGGTGGATGAAGGCATAAAGATCAAACTTCCCCAGGCCAGTGCCTCTACCCCTCAAACAGAAAAGGAGATTACCATATACGTTGACAGGCAGGGCAATGCCTATCTTGACAATAAAAAAGTGGCTTTGAATGTTCTTTTTACGGAGGTTAAAAAGCGGATCGGCAGGAACCGGAACAAGCTTGTGGTGGTAAAGGCGGACAGAGGCGTGGTGGTAAATAAAATGGTGAAAGTGATGGATGTTGCCAAATCTGCCGGTGCCGGGCGGCTCTGCCTGGCCACGGAAAAAGAGCTGGAATGATGACGGGGTCACCACCAAAAAAAAACTGGCTTTTCAGGGGGATGATCATTGTTTCCCTTGGCATTCATGCCCTTTTGTTCATGCATATTTCAGGCATCTATGACAGGGATACACTGTCCTATATTGAAATGACCCTGAAGGATTTTGAAAAACCAGCAGCAAGAACCATTCCAAGACCCAGGGTGCGCCATAAGATATCAGACCAGCCCATGGATGAAAAAAAGATCCTGGTTAAAAAACAGAACATTCCCAGATTTGAAGTTGAAAAACCAGACAATGTGGATAAAACGCCCCCTTCTTTGATTACAGAAAAAATTGCCGTGCCTGATATTCCCGGTGCCCCGGGACTGCAGGTGTCCCAGTGGGAGGCGCCGCCACAGCTTGAAGACAGCCGCTACATGACAAGGAAAGAGTACTTTGAAATGGTGCGCCTGAGAATTCAGTCAAAGAAAACATATCCTGAAACGGCAAAGGAAAACAGAATCTGCGGCAGAGCAGTTGTCAGGTTTCAGCTTTTTCCCAGTGGAAAAACCGGTAATATTACAATAGAGAATAGTTCAGGAAACAAGGATCTGGATACAGCTGCCCTGAATGCTGTAAAAAAATCCTTACCATTTCCAAGACCCCCGGCCACCCTTATTTCTGAACCTGTTTATCTGGAAATATCCATGGTGTTTGAATTGATATAACCCCCATGTCCTGACAGGCAACCGGTGGGGGCTTTTAATCGGCTGTTTCATATAAAATCCCCATAACCTGAAAGATAGTTTTAATGAATATGTAAAATTTTTAATCCAGGGTTAAGGTAGACAAAAGGAGTGAAAATGAAATTTTTTTTATGTGCTGCTGTTTTTATTTTAACGGCTCTGGTGCAGAATGTCTTTGCCGGAGAAGGAGAAACCCAGGTGTATCAGCTTGAAGCAATTCAGGTGTCAGCCAGGGCAGAGGCTCAGGAGTTTGACATAGAACCTGAGAAAACAACGATTTCAGTGGAGAAATACCAGAGTATTGGTAGTGTGCAGAATCTCGGCGATATTGTTAAGGACCTTGTTATTATGGATTACCGGGGTGCAACAGACCTTGTGCCCGATGATGATACCCTTTATATGCGGGGATTTTCCAGCAAGCGATTTGTGACTTCCCTTGACGGGGCCACCATCAGAAAAACCGGGGGAAGACGGTCCAGCCATATTGTTGACTATGCGCTGCTTCCGCCGTTTCTGGTGGAAACCGTTGAAGTCCTGCCAGGTCCCCATTCTGCGCTTTTCCCGGGAAAAAGTATCGGCGGGGTGGTCAATTTTGTCATCTGAAAACCGGTACGGTATGATACATTAAAACCAAATGTAAAGATGTCTGCCGATTACAGCACCTATGATACGAGAAATGTAAGCACCAGTCTTCAGGGGGGAGCCGGTAATTTTGCCTATGATCTGGGGTACCAGAAATATGCCACAAACGGGTATCTCCGCCATGGTGACGTGGACATTGATACGTATTTTGGCCGGTTCAGTTATATTCTCTCCAATGACGGCTATATTTCCTTTACAGCCTCCTATGCTGATGCAGACCGGGAAAGACCCACAGTCAATGATCCTGGTGATCCTGAAAGCAATTGGGATTCAAGTTATCCAAAATTTGAAAAAGCCGGTCGGATTTACTATCAATGGCAGGACCCGACCTGGGATAAGGTGTCTCCCAATTACCGTCTGAATATAAATATCCCCAGCCCGGTGGGGACATGGACGGCCACAGCCCATTACGGAGAGGAAAACCGGGACAATTCCCTGATGGAGTGGGCAGATACCAGTGATCCTTCCAAAGGGATCAGGGACGGCAGCTGGGATACAGAATGGCATCAGCAGGGATGTAAGGTGGCCAATGAATTTCAGCTGGCAGATAACCATATAACGCCCCGCATCACCTGCACCCAAAGCCAATGAGGACTTCGCAAATACTACTTTTTAGGGGTTGGTTCTAATTTCGGCCATTCGCCTTTAGCCTTTAGCTTTTAAAATTTTGAAGTTTGAAAAATAATAATGACAAACAGAGTTCTATCTGATAGGAAAAAAATTCTTACATTAACTTTAATCA
>JAYEJJ010000100.1:0-4315 GCA_034660495.1 Thermodesulfobacteriota bacterium
CTGTTTGAGGACCAGTGGCCGCAGGTCGCCGATTTTTAGCCTGGCAGGGAAAAAGTCCTCCGTCGTTCTCGTTCCTGACAGGCAACCGCTGAGGGCGGCGGTATTCAAAAAACTTGATGATCGAGTAAAAAGTGTTAACTACTTTCATGCTGAAATGAAGGATGCCCAAATGCTTACATTGAACTTGATAAGGTCTCAACTGGGGGAACCCTGCTTCGGCACAATACACTGCACGATACGACGAGCCTTGTTCCAGACAGGACCATACGCCGATCAGGCCGGTTGAAATATATTCTTTTTCCTGTTGTTCATGGGCGAGTTTTTCTTTTCTGATACGCCATGTGGGGGATATGAATAACAGGCCGTCCACAATTAGTTCTTGCATATTGATCAGCATGGTTGATTATGTTTTTTGTCTGCTCCATTATCCATTCTTTATAATTTTTATTAAGGAGACCTCTGGCTCTACAAAAACCCATTACCTGACTGGCTGACATCAATGGGAGAACCAACCGTCCTGAAAGATCTAAGACAATCTAAAATTATCTATCCTTTTCTTCCTGTTTCACAGAGGCAGTTTCACTGAAAAGGAACTTTCAGCCAGAGCTACGTTCTCCACAGTCTTAAAATCCGGTGGGACTCACCGTATGAAAACAGAATACTATAGGAATATAGCTAAGTAAAGAGAAAAGAGTCGGAATTAATACAATATTTTAGAGAGCAATTAGCTGAGGTTAGAATACATTATGCTATATTATGGTAGATTTTTGACCTCAGTTACGAACCCCTTGAATACGATACGAAATGGACATGATTTCGGACCGCAAAATTTTAATATAAGTTTCAATCAAAATCATGAAAAAAGATTCGTAACTCTGAAAATAGAGCCAAGTGCATGAGGTAAGTTTACTCATAAATATTTACAGACAAAAGAAAGTCATAACCAAACGGTTGAGCCCTTTGCAGTAAAAAAACGGAAACGAGGGCACTGCATTAGCAGAGTATACGTTTATTTATGAAGATATTGGCCGAAGTTATGACCAAACCCAAACAACCATATGAATGTTTCGATCAACGCTGTTTATCTCATCAACCTGACCCGACAGCCGAATCCGACTGTTTTCAAGAACCAAAATGTCACAGGTGGCAAGATCCAGTTTTTCAGCCTGTAAATCCGCAGTGCCGGTTGCATTGATTTTGAAGTTTCCCGGTCCGACGGATTTGCCGTTGATAAGCTTTCCGCTCACTTCAAGATCCGAACCGGACAGTGCAGCATCAAATGCCAGGGGCTTATCCGGCCGGATGCCGGTGGCAGCTGTCAAGTCAAAGGGGGGTAGCGAAGGGGATTATCGAAAAACATCTTCTTGAGAACGCTTTTTTGGTTGGAAAAAACGGTGAAGATCTCCTTGCCGTGGTATTTTCCCATGCCGCTGGCGCCTGTGCCCCCGAAGGGGAGGTGGCGATTGGACAGGTGCATCATGGTCTCATTGATGCAGACACCGCCGGCCTTGACTTTTTTGAGAAAACAGGACTCCGCCTTTGGCCTGCCGGTAAACAGGAATTCACAGATAAGCTCATTTGATTGTCAATCCGGATGGCGGTCTCTTCACCGATTTTTTCTTTCATAAATACCTCTTGAGTTTCCTGCAGATTATGTTCATTAGACCTGATCCGACGCGAATACCGGTCCAGGCAGCAGCATCAGGAGTATAGCCAGCAAAATAATTCTGCAGGCGCGATTGGGCATCCTTCAAAAGTACTTTACATTTTTATTTTTTTTAACCACGAAACACACGAAAGGCACGAAAAATATAAAAATCAAACACAAAAAGTGTAAACTACTTTTGAAGCATGATGAAGGATGCCCGCGATTGTTTAAAGAGTGAGTGTTATGGGTCATGGCTGTTTCCTTTGCCTGGTTGCCTAGTTTTTACCATGCTGCTTCAGGGTGGCCAGATAAGGGGCAAACAAAGCCTCATAATCCTTTATTCCCTTTTTGATAAGGGTGGAGGCATGGCCAATCTGCTCCCTGTTGATCACCAGGTTGGCACTGAGGGTCAGGGCCTGGAGATCAAAAAGGGTGTTAAATTCAGGACCAACCAGTATATAAAAAATATTCCGTCTTTTTTTCATGCTCATCTGCATCATGAACTTATGGAAATCCTGATTTTCAAGGGTATCTCCCCCATAGGTACTTGAAAAGACCACCACGGCGTAGGCTTTGAACCGCATACTGTCAATGGCCCCGTCTACATCTTCGGGAATAACGATCTGATATTGATTATCCTCAAGTCCCTGAACCATTTTTTCCCGCATCCCCCCGTCATCCACCAATACCATGGCTGTGGGCACATCATCCAGGACATCGGCCTCTTCCTTTTCCCCGTCCGTGAGCCAGGAGATATCAGGGGCATTTGGCGGAACAATGGTTTTAGACGGGTGAGGCGGGGGACCCGGTGTTTTGGCAGCTGGAGCGGCAGGGGCGGACTTGGCCAGGGGGGCACCGGTTTTATCCAGCTCGATGGGCTTTTTGCACTTGGGGCAGCCGAACTTCAGGGTCCGGCCGGGGGACAGATTTTCAAGGGCCTTGGACAATTTTTCCCTGTGGGCATCAGAAAACCTTAAGGGATTGCTGCAATGGGGGCATTGGCTAATCATGTGTTTTCCTCATTATCTTCGTCTTCCGGTTCATCAGATTCATCGTTTTTCCAGTCTATGGTCAGGCCTTCAATGGCAGTGGTTTTCTGCCCCTTTTCCCGCTTGAGCACATCCATGCCCAGGGACAGGACATTGCGGTGGGAACAATAGGCAAAGGCAGTCTCCTCGGTGATCAGGTCCTCCTTGAACAGCTCAAGTATATGCTGGTCAAAGGTCTGCATCCCGAATGCCCGGGCATTTGCGATAACCTCATTAATAGTCTTCCCTTCGGATTCACCGTTGAGAATAATATCATTTATCCTCAGATTCATCCCCATAATTTCAAGGGCCGCGATCCTGCCGCCGCCGTTTCTGGGCAATAGCCGCTGGCAGACAATATAACGAATGGTGTCTGCCAGACGGTGACGGACCTGGGGCTGTTCTTCCTGGTCAAACATCCCTAGTATCCGGTTGATGGTCTGACCGGCATCCACCGTATGCAGGGTGGAGACCACCAAATGCCCTGTTTCAGCGGCAGACAGCCCGATTTCCATGGTTTCCCTGTCCCGCATTTCCCCCACCAGAACAACCTTGGGTGCTTGACGCAGCGCCGCCCTCAACCCGGTGGGAAAGGCATCAAAATCATTGCCCAGCTCCCGCTGGTTAAAGGTGGCCTTTTTATGGGGATGAACAAATTCCACGGGATCCTCCAGGGTAACCACATGAATAGACTTTTCCTGGTTGATCTGATTCAGCAGTGCTGCCAGGGTGGTTGACTTTCCGGATCCTGTGGAGCCGGTGACCAGAATCAGCCCGTTTTTTTCCTCCCCCATCTTATTGAAAATCTGTGGCAGCCCCAGCTTTTCAATACTCGGGATGGTGGTTTCAAGTTTTCTCAGGATGGTGGTCAGATGGTTCTGCTGTTTAAAGATATTTACCCTGAATCTGGCTTTATTTCCCAGCCAATAGGAAAGATCACAGGACCCGGTAGTCACCAGATCTTCGATGAGTCTTGGGTCTCCGCCAATAAGATTCAATGCAAAGACCTCGGCCTGGAATGGGGTCAGTTTTTCCACAGGAGGATCCACGGGGACATTGGTTAACTGTCCCGAAGACTCCACCTGAAGACTCTTACCCACGGTAATGTTCAAATCGGAAACATTGCCGAAGGTCTCCAGCATACAGGTAATCCAATAATCAATTTCAGGTTGTTTCATGATACCTTCCTTAAAGGATCGCATGAATGCGATTATTAACATCCCAGGAGTCGGCCGCCCGGCCGTCACACCTGCAAAGATATAATTTTTCGAAACATATTTTTGTCATTTGGTATAAACCCACATGATGCGCAGCATCACAACAAACCATTAAACTTGAATTGTACCGCGTCTTGTATCTTGTTTCAAGTTTCTTATAAAAGCATACAAAAAAGTTACCATATACGACATGTCAGTTCAAGCCTGGAATTTCTCTTTATATACCTTTGCCCGGCCCCCGGATCTGCTGTACTTATTTGACAATCAAAAATCATTGCCTCTTTTATTAGTCTCATTTAAGGTTAAAACCCCCGCCTTTTAGGCGGGTAGCTTTAGCTATGATCTTTGCGTGCTCGTGCTCGTGCTCGTGAACGTAAACGTCTTTTGTCGTTAATACTGCTTTTTCCGCAACCTTCAGCTAT
>JAYEJJ010000101.1:0-4301 GCA_034660495.1 Thermodesulfobacteriota bacterium
ATGAATTATTACTCCGTTTACGTTTACGAGCACGAGCACGAGCACGTACAGGACGGGTCTTGGACCCGTATCCGGACTTTCAGTCCTTAATTTCAACCCACCGTCTTTAGACGGTGGTTGTTGAGTTGAAAGCCATCAGATAACAGCTTCCAGTAAACAATTGCAATTTTTTTTCATCTGATGGCTGCCGCCTGATGGCTTTTGTGAATTGTTGTTGGCCGGGTCGATAATCATGGGCCGGCCATGCCGGTTTATTAAAATTCTAAATTATAAATAGCTGGCAGATGTCTGTAATTTTCATTGTAGTCGAGGCCGTAGCCGACAATAAACCCTTTCTCAATAAAAAAACAGGAATAGGCCACATCAATCTCCACCGACCTTCTTTCCTGTTTGTCAATCAGTGCGCAGATCTTAACCGACGCTGGATTCAGTGTTTTAAAATATTGAACCATTGCGTCAAGGGTTCTTCCGGTATCAACAATATCTTCCACAATCAGAATATCCCTGCTGCTCATTTCAAGATCAGGATGTTTAGTCAGTTTTATTTGTCCGGTGGAAGCACTGCCCTTGTAGCTTGACACGCCAGCAAAATCAATTTTATGGTCAATGGAAATATTACGCGTCAGGTCGGCAAGAAAAATAACAGCCCCTTTTAGTATTCCCACAATTGTAAGGGATTTATCCCTGTAATCCCTGGATATTTTTTTGCCTGTTTCCTGTACTTTTTTTGCAATCTCCTGCTGGGAGATTATGGGTATTAATTTTGTCATACAAGGGTTATAATCCGGTTTTGATTAATTTTTCAACAAGTTTTTTTTGTTCACGGGTCAGCGTTTTTGGCATTTCAACATCAATTACCACAAAAAGGTCCCCGGACTGGGATTTGTTAAGGTACGGTATGCCCTGTCCGGTCAGGCGCATTTTTGATTTGTGCCGGGTGCCGGCTGGCACATTCAGGCTCATGGTTTTGCCCAGGGGGGTTGTTATATTTATTTTTGTTCCAAGAAGGGCCTGGGTTAACCTGATGGAACGGGTAACATAAATATCGTTTTCCTTGATTTCATATTCCGGGTGGTTTAACACCCTGGATTTTATAAAAAGGTCTCCTCTCTCTCCGCCAAAAGGGCTGGCATCGCCTTTTCCCTGAACCCGTATTTTTTTTCCAGTGGTCATTCCTTTGGGAATGGTAACGGTAATGGAATCATTAATGCTGCCGTGATTGATATGAATGGTTTTTTTGGTACCTGTCAGCACTTCTTCAAGAGACAGAGTGACCTCATATTCAAAAGCATTTCCTTTTATATTTCTTCTGTTTCTCTGGCATCCACCGCCCCCCATTCCATTAAAAAAAGGGTTGCCTCCCATCCCCCCCTGCCGGGAGGAGGAAAAACTGCCGCCGCCGAATTCGAATTCCCTGAGGATGTCCCCCATATTAAAGTTGCGGAAAATATCCTCCTGGGAGTATCTTTGCTGAAAATCAGCTGATCCGTAAGTGTCGTACTGCTGCCGTTTTTCCTTATCGCTTAATACCGCGTAAGCTTCACTGATTTCCTTGAATTTGGCTTCGTCTTGTTTGTTCCCCCTGGTTTTATCAGGATGATACTTAAGGGCAAGCTTACGGTATGCCTTTTTTATTTCTGAGTCAGAAGCATCTTTGTTTACACCGAGAATTTTATAATAGTCCGTTTCTGCCATTTTTTTATCCTTTATAAGAAAGCCTTCAGCCTTCAGTACTCAGTTATCAGCTTTCAGTATACGGTTACAACCGTGTTCCTGCTGATTACTGACAGCTGATGGCTTTGATGATTTGTTGTGCCCGCTCAGGCCGTGAATGTTAATATATTTAGCGTTCAGTACTGAAACTGTATTTTGAGGTTCAGTGCTGAAGTTGCTGTGTTTTATTTTTTGTTTTGCGCATGAAGCGCGTGACTGTTTTTATGAAATACCTGACTGGTTTTTATTGTGTTCATATAATAATCTGTAAATTCAGGGTGTCAAGATTGTAAAAAAACGGGTCGATCAGGCTTTTTTTTTCTGGCTGCCCCTTTAATGGCCACCATTAGAACTGAAATCGCCGCAGGTGTCATTCCTTCAATGCGGGATGCCTGACCAAGGGATTCCGGGTTTATTTCTGCCAGTTTTTCCTTTAATTCATTGGATAAGCCGTGATTTTTTTTAAAATCAAGGCCCCTGGGGATTTTAATTTTTTCCATATCCTTGAATTTTTTTATTTCGTTCAATTGCCTGAGAATATACCCTTCATATTTAAGGTCAATTTCAACCTGTTGTCTGGCTCTGGGATGAAGGGGCAGTTCCTGACGGGGGGCAAGGGCGTCAACAGCTGAATAATCCATGCCGGCCCGTTTAAGGATCTGGTCCATCTTAATTCCAGTGGTAATTGGACTGCTGTTTTTTGATGCCAGCCACTGGTTAACTTCCGGGCTGGGTTTTACAATGCTGTTTTTGATTCTTTTTTTTTCATCTGCTGCAGACTGTTTTATTTCGCAGACTTTTAAAAAGTTCTCTTTACTAATAAGACCAAGACTGTATCCTTTTTCTGACAGCCTCAGGTCAGCATTGTCCTCCCTGAGCATCAGCCGGTATTCAGCCCTGGATGTAAACATTCTATAGGGCTCTTTTGTGCCCCTGGTGACAAGATCGTCAATCATCACGCCAAGATATGCTTCAGATCTGTCAAGGATAAACGGGTTTCGTTTCTGGATCTGGCATGCGGCATTTATGCCTGCCCACAATCCCTGACCGGCGGCTTCTTCATAGCCTGATGTGCCGTTTATCTGACCGGCAAAAAAAAGCCCTTTTATTTTTTTGGTTTCCAGTGTGGGTGTGAGCTGCTGTGGATTAACAAAGTCGTATTCAATTGCATAGGCGGGCCGCATGATCTCTGCCTTTTCCAGACCTTTTACCGAATGAACAAACTCAAGCTGAAGTTCCATGGGCAGGCTGTTGCCAAGGCCGCTGGCATATATTTCTTCAGTATGGAGGCCTTCATGTTCCAGAATGATTTGATGAATCTTTCTATGGGGAAATTTAACAACCTTGTCTTCAAAGGAAGGGCAGTACCGGGCTGCCTTACCAATGATTTTACCCCCGTAAAGGGCAGAATGTCTGATGTTTCGCTTAACCAGGGCATGGGATCTTTCATTGGTATGGCCAATATAGCTGGGCAGCATGGGATTGTCAATTTTTGCGGTGGAAAAGGAAAACGGCCTGGGGTCCGGGTCGGAATGCTGAATTGAAAAACAGGAAAAATCTATGGTGGCCCGGTGAAGCCTCGGGGGCGTGCCCGTTTTCATTCTTCCCAGTGAAAACCCTGCGTCTGCCAGGGACGCAGCAAGGGAGACCGAGGAAAGCTCTCCTGCTCTGCCGGCTTCAATGGTGTTGCTGCCGATATGGACAACCCCCTTTAAAAATGTTCCAGTGGCAAGGATAACCGCCCGGGCTGAAAACCCATACCCGGTCCTTTCCACAACCCCTTTTACCCGGCCGTTTTCCAGGATCAGGTCTTCCACCATGATCTGCCTGAAATCAAGATTGTCAGTTGTTTCAATCCTGTATTTCATGGTCTGCTGGTATTTGAATTTATCATTCTGGGTACGGGTGGAATGAACAGCCGGTCCTTTGCTGGTATTCAGTGTATGGTATTGTATGGCTGAGGCATCGGATACTTCTGCCATTGCCCCACCCAGGGCATCAATTTCCTTAACCAGCTGTCCCTTGGCCATTCCCCCAATGGAAGGACTGCAGGGCATGGCTGCAATTTTATCCAGGTCAATTGTGGCAAGGAGGGTAGCACAGCCCATTCCGGCTGCGGCAAGGGCGGCTTCGCACCCTGCGTGACCGGCTCCAACAACAATTATATCGTATTCTTTTGGGTAAATTTCCATAACTATTTATTATATAACCGGCTTATGATAAAATCAACGGGAAAACGTGCAGGGATGAAGAAAGCTTATCTCCACTGGGGCCCAATATCTGCTTTGGTTCTCATTTTATTTGACAGAGCAGTCTCTGGGGGCTCTTTATCAGCTGTTTCTTATAAAACAGCCATGCCTTGGCAGGCACAACAAAGCATTGAGGCCATCAGCCGCCGGTAAACTGCAGGAAAAAGTTTGTAACTGTACACTGGAAGCTGATAACTGAGTACTGACGGTTTACATGTCAACAACCCCTCGGCTAAAGACCGAGGGGCTTGCAAGGTAACTTGTAAGCCCGGTTGATTAGCCTAAGTCTTAACTGACTACGTTACATTGGAATATATAGTCATCCCAAGGTACTCCACA
>JAYEJJ010000102.1:0-19223 GCA_034660495.1 Thermodesulfobacteriota bacterium
GTACCTTGGGATGACTATATATTCCAATGTAACGCAGCCACCAATTTTTCTGTGGCTTAGGCTAATCAACCGGGCTTACAAGTTGCCTTGCAAGCCCCTGAGTCTTTAGCTCAGGGGTTGTTGACGATACCTTATCTGGATAAATCCATGCGGTTGCTGATGATTATTCAGTCCTGGGACGCAGGATTTCATCTACAATGAACGGGGTACACTGAACCCCTATACTCTGTTTTTTTACCCAGATACGGGCCATGGGGACGGAGTCCCCGTCAATGGTGGTTATATTGGGCTGTTCTTCGGCAAATCCGATGTCTTCAATCCTGAATTCATAGTACAGGGTGTTGGGGCTGAACGGGTCAACAATTAAAAAAATTTTATTTGTTGAACGGGGATGTTTCCGGGGGGACCCGGTAAACGGGACGTAATTGTTTTTGTCGATATCCCTCGGCCGTCTGTAGGACTGTATTTCAAATTTTTCTTTGAGTTTGAGAAAATTAATAATGGACATGGTTATCAATCCTCCTGGTGAACATTGTAAAAAATTATCAATCCGTTTTCCCCCGTAATGCCTGAAAAGATATTTCTATTTTCCATGCCTTTTAATCTTTTGTCAAGCCTGTATTCCAGTCCGGCTTCACTGCCTGTTGACCCAGTCTTTGTTCACAGCTATAATCGGGCATTTCAAAAAATTTTCAGAGAAAATATAAATCCTTTCAGGTGTGTTGGCCTTGATGAAAAAGAGGTGGTTGCGGATTTGAATCATCCCCTGGCCGGCATTCCCATTCAAATCTCCTTTACTGCTGACCAGAAACAGGTGAAGAACAGCGAAATGGGAGGGACCTGCACCGAGTGGCTGGACATGGCCCTGTCTGGTCCGGGCATGCAGTCAAGGTGGAATGGATCCCAGACTGATTTTTTTCTGAGGATGCCTTTGACAGGGAGGATAATACGCCTGATACCATTTTTTATACCAGAGACCGCTTTGTGCACCATATTGATGATGCAGCCCGGCAGCACCTTAAAGCGATCTACAGAAAAAAACTGAAACCCGGCTACAGGGTCCTGGATCTCATGGCGGGATGGGAATCCCATATTCCGGAGAATCCGGGCCTTGCATCGGTTCACGGTATCTGGCTGAACGAGAGCGAGTTAAGCGCCAATACCAGTTTAACCTCATATTCTGTACAGGACCTGAATCTCAATCCAGTGCTTGAGTTTAAGGCAGATTCTTTTGATGCCGTTATCTGCTCCCTGTCCGTGGAGTATCTGACTGATCCGGTCAAGCTTTTCAAGGAAGTGTGCCGTGTGCTGAAACCCGGCAAAACCTTTGCTGTCTCCTTTTCCAACCGGTGGTTTCCCACTAAAAGCATCCGTGTCTGGAAGGATCTCCATGAATTCGAACGGACAGGTCTTGTTCTTGAGTATTTTCTCCAGGCAGAAGGATACACCGGGCTTGAAACCCGTTCCATCAGGGGGTATCCCAGGCCTGAACATGATAAATATGCAGACTCCATTCTTTTATCTGATCCTGTTTACACGGTAACAGGTCAGAAAAATTAACAATTTACGGATTATAACAATTTTAGGGCAGATTTTTTTTCGGGGCAGTTGGTCCGGCAGCATATTGCGGATCAACTGCCCCAATGGCTTTATAACGCGGCCGCTGCCAGTGAAAACGCCGGCCAAAAAAAACTTAGTTATTGACGGAAGGTCAGGTTTTAGGATATAATTTTAAGTTATGTTTTTATAATTGTTTAATTGAGAGATGACCCTTATAAACTGCTGATGAAGCCGGCTGTAAGGGCGGGATGAGGCAGATGGCTGCCCATAAAATACCAGGTATGAATTAAAGATGATACAGACCATAAGAGGGTTCAGGGATATACTGCCTGAAGATACAGACCTGTGGCAGAAGATTGAGACCGAAGCGGGGGCATTGTTTCGGGATTTCGGCTTTCAGGAGATACGGCTTCCCATTGTTGAAAAAACCGAGCTGTTTGCCAGAAGTATCGGGGAGACCACCGATATTGTTGAAAAAGAGATGTATACCTTTGCGGATAGAAAAGGCGGTAAATTAACCTTAAGGCCCGAGGCCACTGCATCGGTTGTCAGGTCCTATATCCAGCACAGGATGTATGCCGCAGATCCCGTTAAAAAGCTGTATACCATCGGCCCCATGTTTAGAAGAGAACGGCCCCAGAAAGGCAGGTACAGGCAGTTTTACCAGATCAATGCCGAGGTTTTCGGTATCTCGTCTCCGTACATTGATGCCCAGATGATTCTGATACTCAATGAATTGTTTAAACGAATCGGGCTGACCGGGCTGAACGCCCATGTCAATTCACTTGGATGCCCTGACTGCCGCCCAGGATTTCAGAACGCGTTAAAGACTTTTCTGGATTCAAAAAAAGAAGCCCTGTGCACTAACTGCGTCCGGCGCATGGAAACAAATCCCCTGAGAACCCTGGACTGTAATGTCCCGGCCTGCAGGGACGCCTTAAAAGATGCCCCGTCTCCCCTTGATCTGCTGTGCCCGGGCTGCAGGGATCATTTTAATAAGGTAAAACGCATTTTAGAACAGCAGGAGATTGAATTTTTTGTGGATAAAAATCTGGTTCGGGGCCTTGATTATTATTCGCGCACAGCCTTTGAAATCCAGACATCTGCCCTGGGGGCCCAGAGTGCGGTGGCCGGCGGGGGACGATACGATGCCCTTGTAAAAGAGCTGGGCGGCCCTGAGATCCCGGCCATAGGATTTGCCATTGGTTTTGACAGGCTTGCTGAGATTGTGGATCAGTTGAAAGAAAAGAAAAGTAAAACGGGGCCGCTTCTTTTTATTGCCACCCCAAAGGGAGAATGCATTGAAAAAGGGTATCTTTTGTTTTCACAATTAAATCTCAGGGGCATCACAACAGAAATGGATTTTGGCAGCAGGAGCCTGAAAAGCCTGATGAAAAGAGCAGATAAGCTCAATGCGGCCAATGTCCTGATCATGGATGATCAAACCTGCGGCAGCAGCGGTCTGATTCTGCGCAATATGACGGATAAGACCCAGACAACAATTTCTGAAGAAAATACCATGGATGATATGTTAACCCATTTGGGGTATTAGCCCATTTGGGGTATTAGATTGATAAAGGGGATTTTAGGTGACAGATTTATTAGAAGACATGAGAAGAACTCACGATTGCGGAGAATTAAGAGAATCAGATACAGATAAGCAGGTTGTGCTCATGGGCTGGGTCCAGAGACGCAGGGATCATGGGGGCGTTGTTTTTGTGGATTTAAGGGACCGCTGGGGGATAACCCAGGTGGTGTTCAACCCTGAATTTGATGAAAAAGTCCATGAAAAGGCCCAGGATATCCGGAGTGAATATGTGCTCGGGGTCAGGGGAAAAGTGGTTCAGCGGCCCGGGGACATGCTGAATCCTAAAATGGCAACCGGAGCCGTTGAGGTCCTTGTCAGCGAACTTAAAATTCTGAACCTTGCGAAAACACCGGCCTTTCAGATTGAGGACAGGATTGAGGCGTCTGAAACGGTGCGTCTTAAATACAGGCATCTGGATCTGAGACGGCCTGGGCTTCAAAAAAATATGATTGCCAGACACAAAGCCTCAGTGGCCATCAGAGAGTATCTGAACAAAAATGGTTTTCTGGATATTGAAACCCCTTTTTTAACCAAGAGTACACCGGAAGGCGCAAGGGATTACCTGGTGCCCAGCCGTGTCAGCCAGGGGGAATTCTATGCCCTGCCCCAGTCCCCCCAGCTCTTTAAGCAGATCCTGATGATAAGCGGTTTTGACCGGTATTACCAGATTGCCCGGTGCTTCAGGGATGAAGACTTAAGGGCCGACCGTCAGCCGGAGTTTACCCAGATTGATTTAGAGATGTCCTTTGTTGGAGAAGATGATATCATGGGTATGACAGAAGGGCTGATCAAAGAGGTGTTTAACCAGGTCAAGGGGATGGATATTGATTTGCCCTTTGAACGCCTTACCTATGATGAATCCATATCAAGATTCGGGCTGGACCGGCCGGATATGCGTTTTGGCCTGGAATTGTGTGAAATATCTGATATTGTTGGAAAGGCCGGTTTCAAGGTGTTTGCAGATGTTGTGAAAAAAGGCGGTCTGGTTAAAGCGGTTAATGCAAAAGGCTGTGCTTATTTTACTCGAAAGGAAATTGATCAGCTCACAGAAGTGGCAGCGGTCTACCGGGCAAAGGGACTGGCCTGGGTAAAGGTCAGGGAGGAGGGATGGCAGTCGCCCATTTCAAAATTTTTTACAGACCAGGAAAAGAAAGAGATTGAACAACGTCTGAATATGGTAACAGGGGACATTGTTTTTTTTGTGGCAGATACGCCGGCTGTTGCCAATGAAGCCCTGGGTCAGCTGAGAAACGAACTGGGCAGACGTCTTGACCTTATTGACAACACAGTGTACAAATTTGTCTGGGTCACCCATTTCCCGCTGTTTGAGTATGACGACAAAGAAAAAAGATATCAGGCCCTGCACCACCCGTTTACCGCGCCCCTGGAAGCGGATATTGAAAAACTGGACACCGCCCCCCTGGAGGTTCGGTCAAGGGCCTATGACATGGTACTCAATGGAACAGAGATCGGCGGCGGCAGTATCCGTATTCACTCGGACCGTCTTCAGGAAAAAGTGCTCAGCACCCTGGGTATCGGCACAGAAGAGGCCCAGGAAAAATTTGGATTTCTTCTTGAGGCCCTTTCCTCTGGAACACCGCCCCACGGAGGCCTGGCATTCGGGTTTGACCGGCTTGTCATGCTGCTCTGCCAGGAGGATTCCATCAGAAATGTGATTGCATTTCCAAAGACACAGAAGGCGACCTGTCTTTTGACCGGTGCGCCCTCAAAAGCCTCTTCAGACCAGCTCCAGGAACTGGCCATAAGGATTGCAGCCCTGGAAACTTGACCTGGGCTGTTTCTCTGAATCAGGGCTGCAGTATTGCAATTTCTTCAATTGAAAATACAGAAAGCACGCAAAAGGAGCAGCATGGGTTCAACAAAAAAAATGTATCTTCAGTTAAGACACGAGGCCAGAAAAATAGTTGAAAAACAGGCAGCCCCTGAATTTTACACGGATTTTCCGGATCAGGTCACTGCTTCCAGAAAAATGCTGGATGAACATCGTGTGCTGATAAGGCTTGCAAAACAGATTTCCCCTGTTCTGGATGATGATTTCGGCCATGGTATGCTGCACTGCAGGCTTGTGGGGGAGGATGCCGGTGCCCTTGTTCAAATAGAAATGTCGAAAAATTCTAAAGAACAGGCCTCTGCAGAGGATGTCAAAAAAAACATGCTGCTGGTTCAGACCGCAGCCCTGCTCCATGATATCAAACGCAAAGAAAAACATCATTCTGAAAAAGGTGCGGTTTTTGCGAAAGAATTTTTAAAAAAGGAAAACTATCCCTTCAGCAGTGAAGAGATTTCTCTGATAACCCATGCCATCAGGGAGCATGAGGCTTTTAAAAAGAATAGTTCAGCATCGAAATCCGATAAAGCCTCTCTTATATCAGATGCACTGTATGATGCAGACAAGTTCAGGTGGGGGCCGGACAATTTTACCCATACGGTATGGGATATGGTTATTTATTCAAATATTTCTCTGGATGAATTCATACAAAGATATCCCAATGGCATGAAAAAGCTGTCCCAGATAAAGGAAACCTTTCGCACAGACACGGGTAAAATCTACGGCCCTGATTTTATCCGTCTCGGCATTGAGGCCGGTGAAATCCTGTTTAAAATTATTGAGGACAATTACCTTTAAATAATGAAAGTTAAACCATTTCTCTTTTTATGTTGATGATGGGGGTGTTGAACACCAGGGCGGACACATCATCTTCCCTCTGAACCTCAAGCTGTAGGTTTTCCGTGTCAATTTCAAAATATTTTGAGATCACTTCTACAATGTCATTTTGAAGATTAACAAGGGTTTTGTCATTGATTTCAAGCTTATCATATACAAGGGCAAATTGAAGCCTTTTTTTGGCGGTGTTTCCGCTGGGTTGGCTGCGTCCGGTAAATTTTTTCACAAACTCGTTAAACATGAGTAATGTCCTTATTTTTTAAAACTGAATTTTTTTGAAATCATGTTCCACATACCGGTTTTACACTCTGGCACCTTAACGGGGATATCGGTTTCTCCGTTAAGTCGTTTTGCAATTCGGCGGAAAGCCATTCCTGCAGGGGAAGTGTTCTGCATAACTAGGGGCATTCCCGTGTTGGTTGAAACCACGACCTGTTCATCCATGGGCACCAGGCCAACCAGTTCCACAGACAGAACATCCAGGATGTCCTCATGGCTGAGCATATCGCCGTTGGCAACCATCTGGGGGACGATTCGGTTTACAATAATCTTGGGGGTAACTGAACGGGCATAAAGCAGGCCTATGACGCGATCCGCATCCCGGATGGAGGACACATCAGGCGTACACACAACAATGGCTTCATCTGCAGCGGCAATGGAATTTTCAAACCCTCTTTCAATGCCTGCCGGAGAATCAATGATGATAAAGTCAAATTCCTTTTTAAGAAGCTTTGACACCCGCTCTACAGAAACCGTTGTGAGAACATCCTTGTTGTCGCTTTGTGAAGCGGGAATGAGAAAAAAATTTTCAATTCTTCTGTCCCTGATGGCGGCCTGCTTGACTTTACACCGCTGATAAGCAAGATCTACAATATTGAAAACAATTCTGTTTTCAAGACCCAGCACGACATCAAGATTTCTAAGGCCTATATCCATGTCTATTACAACCACCCTGTTTCCTTCAAGGGCAAGGGCAGCACCGATGGATGCAGTTGCCGTAGTTTTACCTACGCCGCCTTTCCCCGATGTTATAACTATTGTCCTTCCTTCCAATTTACACCTCTTTTTTTAAATAATCAGCGCTGACTGATAAACCGGCAGAAAAAACCAAACCGTGCCGTTGATTAAAACCAAATTTGCCGTTATATAACCTCCGGCCATGGCAGGCTGGCAAAGGGATTTGTTTTAAGATAATTTTGAACTAGGATTCTGTTCTTATTCTGGTCCAGAAAGGCATATTCCGCTCCATTTTCATGGGGTTTGTCAAGCCCTGTGGTCAGAACATCTGCTATCTGTATCTGGCTGGGTCTGAAATCCAGGGAAAAAACAATGGCTGCCGCATTGTCAGGCTGTCCTGCACGCACCTGTCCCAGAAGTTTTCCAATGACATAAATATCCCCCCGGGCATATATTTCTGCACCGGGGTTTACATCACCTGTTATAATGATGTGTTTTCTGGCTTCAATTTTCTGACCTGATCTGACCCGTCCCCTCAGCATCAGCACATTATTTGAATAATTCGTCCACGCCCTGGACGCATCACGCTGTCGAATACGTTCCCTGGGCACTGATTTTTTCGGAGGGGGCTGTGTTACATTTCCAATGCCGAAATTGCATTTCAAGTGGGATCCCAGTTTTTCAATCAATGCTTCGCAGTTTTTTTCATCCCCTGTATCAATTACCACTTTGGCATTAATGGTAAGGTGTCTGAGGCGTTTGAACAATCTGTTCAACTCTGCTATTAGATCATCTTCCGGGGCATCAGGGTCAAGGGTTACCCAGAAACCGTCGCCTACGCCTTTGAGTTTTACTGCTGCTGTCTCCCCTTGTCCCATGTTTAATATCCGATCATTCTGGCTGTATGTTCAGTTGTTTGATGTGATTTCCGGTTAAATCAAGTTGCAGTCAACTATAAAAAAAGAGAAGTAAGGTGTCAAGATCAATGTTCCCTTTCTTCTCGATTATCAAGTTTTTATGGAAGGGCCGAGCGCCGCCCCCAGCGGTAGCCTGTCAGGAACATTGAGAACCAAAGGAGATCAGACTTTTTCCCTGCCAGGCGTTAAAAAAATCAAGCTGTTTGAGGACCAGTGGCCGCAGTGCCTTGATTTTTAGCTTTTATGTTTTAAATAACAAATAATTCAAGGGGGGGCTGCCCGGGCAAAAGGGTTTTATTGGCATGGTTCAGCATATCCCTTCCGGAAATCACAGCCGTGCCCTTGTGGCTGTCCGGGGTGGTAAAGTATGTTTTAGCGGTTTCCATGATTTTGTTTTTGTCTGTTTTGAGCAGGCTGGTTTTAAAGTGCTGACGTTTTTCATCACTCAGTCCGGCAATATCTCTGTAAAAGGCCTTGAGAGATGCAGGCCCTGGGGTTTCTGGCTTGTCTATTTCAGAGCAGTCCTGGAGAATGGCTTCTTTAACATCATCATCTGAATAATCACCGTTAAGGATGAAATCACAGGATTTTTTGTAAACGTCAAGGGTTCGGTTGATGTTCGGGTCCCTGTAGGAGCCAAAGGAAAAGATGCCTTCTTCGGAATTGTAAATGGCAAATCCGCCGTAGGCCCCGCCTTTTTCCCGTATTTCCCTGTGAAGATAGAGGGAGCGCAGTATTTTGCTGATAACAGCAAGGGCCGGGGCATCTGCATGGCCCAGGCGAACGGTTTTAAACGACTGGGCCACAAAGGAAACCGATGTGCTGGTGCTCCATCCTTCATGGGGGAATCTGTCTTCCATTTGTATTTCAGGAATTTTCAGGGCATCTTCTTTATGGTCAGGCAGCTCGTTCAGGATGGTGATGATTTTTTTGTCTGCTTCAGGCAATGCCTTGTTTTCTCCGGCGATGACCGGTCTGAGGTTGTTTTTATGGAAAACCAGCCGGGCAATGGTCTCAAGATTTTCTGTGAGGGTTTCAAGCACCTTTTTTTCATTTTTAGAACCGTCAAGCTGGTCCGTGAGCTTTTTTATGAACTGGTACTGGGATATGCCGTGCCATATTTCAGACAAACACCCTGTTTTTGTAAAATTGCGGGAGGAAAGAAGAATGGCAAATCTATGGCCGTTGCCGACCAAGGCCGACTCCATGCCGGCTCTGTACTGGAGCAGCATGTTTTTCAGCCTGGCATGGTCTGTAAACTGATAATCGGCAATAAATTCACCGACAATATTAAAAAGGGGCTCAATATTTCTGTTAAGGGCCTTGGCCTGAAGGGCGAGAAAGGGCATGAGGGTTTCGTCTGTTTCGTTTACTCCATCGGCAAATCTGGCCCCGGTTGACGGTACGATTCCTACACCGCCGGTATAGAGATCCAAAAGCTCCGCCATTTCAGCATAATCTCTTTTTGCTGTGCCGGCTCCGGTAAAGGCCTGGCAGAAAAAGGGAATCAGATAAAGCAGGTCCCTTGAAATATGGCCGAGACCCGCAGGGCAGGAAAAGTATAATATGCCTGACGTGGCCTTGTCATAGCAGGTGGCACAGGTTACCTCTCTGAGTGTGTCCGGTTTGATGATGGTAATCTCAGGGGGGACATCGGAAATTTCAAGGCAGGGCAGGACAGATAGATCCTCTTTTGATTCCTGGAGCCTGGTAAGCTTGAGTGCATCGCTTTCTATTTTATCGATGTCCGCCTGTTTCATTTTTTTTAAAAGCTCTGCCAGGTGCGCCCGTGTCTTTTTTTCATTTTTTTCTTCCATGTCCTGGTCAGGAGCAAGGGTGAAAAGTACCCTGTGGGGATTTTCCAGAAACCAGGATTTTATTCTGTTTTCCAGAAAATTGCCTTTTTCTATTTCCTGCTTCAGCCTGTTTAAATCATCGTCAAAATTCAGGCAGGCAACTGGATCACCTTCATGTATCCAGGTTCCGGCAAAAGACAGGAGGAGTTTAATCCCAAAAGGATGGGGGGTGTTGGTGATCTCTTTTCTATGGAATTCAATCTGGTGAATGGCGGATTCAATCAGCTTTTCATGGATGCCGTTTTCAGACAGGTTTTTAAGGGTTGTAAAAATAATCTCCTTAACGCTGTCAATGGATGCCTGGGTTATATCCTTAAGGCCGCAGGAAAACATGGTATCGCGGTTGTCTGCATCAAAGCCGGTGTTGTCACTTAAAGCTGAGCCCAGCCCGGAATCGATCAGGGCCTTTCTTAAGGGAGAAGCGGCATTTCCAAGAAGAACCTGCTCTAAAATCGACAGCACCAGAACTTCAAAGGAATCCTGGATGTCGCAGGTAAGCCATGCAACAGCAGCCTGGTATTTTTTGGTTTTATCCTCTTCCCTGGACAGGGGATAGGCTGCAGTAAATTTTCCGGGCCTGTCCCACCTGGGCTGAGAGGGCACCCTGGAGTCGGGCGCTATTTTTTGAAAACAGCGTAATACATTTTTTTCTATGAATTCCAGATGATCTTTTAGCTCAAAGCAGCCGTAGGTATAGAAAAACGCATTGGAAGGATGGTAAAACCGTGCGTGGAATTGTTTGAGATCCTCATGGGTCAGGCTGGGGATTTCTGACGGTTCTCCCCCTGAATTGAAATGATAGGTGGTGTCCGGATAAAGGGCTTTTAAAAGCGCCCGCCCCATGATCTGCCCTGGTGAGGACATGGCCCCTTTCATTTCATTGTACACAACCCCTTTATATATCAGTTCCCTGCGCTTGTTCTTTTTGTCAAGGGAAATCGTTTCCAGGCGGTGACCTTCCTGCTTGAAACTCAACTCATCCAGCCTGGGAAAAAAGGCCGCATCCAGGTAGATATCCATGAGATTGTAATAGTCTTTCCGGTTCTGGGTGGAAAAGGGATACATGGTCCAGTCCGACGCGGTAAGGGCGTTCATAAAGGTAGAAAGCCCTCTTTTCAGCATTGAAAAGAAAGGATCTCTGACGTTGAATTTTCTGGACCCGCACAAAACCGTATGCTCAAGAACATGGGCCACACCGGTTGAATTTTCCGGAACCGTTCTAAATGTTACGCCAAAGGTATTTTCCTTGTCCTTGTTGCTGATATGGATGTGTCTTACCCCGGTTTTTTCATGTTCCAGCTGGTAGAGAATTGATGCAATCTCCGGCACTTCTTCAATTCTCAGGATTCTGTATCCTGAAATCTCATCGCCGACGTTTAATCCTGGATTATTCTTATCCCTGCTTTGTTTTTTTGTAGAGCCCACGATCTATCCTTTCTATTCGACCTGTCTGATCAAGGCGGAAAATAATATTTCTCAGTTTTTTATCCTCATACCCTGTTTCAGCTTTTATGGTTTTAAAATTAACCCCATCGGGAAAATCAGACAGCAGATCAAGAACAATGTCTGCAGCGCTTCCCGTTTCTTTTACGGCTCTTTTTTCCCTTAATTCAGATGTTTTCTGATAAATAAGTTTTTCAAGCCGGTTAAGCCTGCTGTTTATCATATTTATTTCTTCATTGGAAGGGATTTCAAGACGCTGGAGTATGCTTTTGATAATATGTTCTATCCGGGCGAAAGATACAGTATTATTTGACATCAGACACCTCCTTTCAGCTTTGTACAGACGGCTTTTAATTATAGGGAGGTGGAATAAAATAAATATCCATTTTGTTTGTCTTTTTGCCCGTCTTCTGCGTTGTGATAACAGGCACATAGTTCACTATGCACCTGTCATCACGCCTTGAAGACGAACAACCCGATTATATAAATTGGCCTGCACAAAATTTGGATAATTATTTTATTCCAACTCCCTTATGAAATATTTCAGGCTGTTTTCTTTAAAAAACTTGGCCTAGAAAAGAAAGTCAATACTGTAATTTACTTCTTCACTTTAAATTACTATGAAATGTTTTTTTGAATAGCTGATTTTTGTCATTGACAAAAAAAAGGTCCTAACCTATGAATTAAATATATAATTTTGTATTACTTGATGATCAAGTGTTTTGGTCTGGTGTTTTTTCTGAAAACGAATTAACAATGTATCTGCAATGCCGCGGAATCAGCAAAAAACATTGCCCTTATAGTTCAGGTCATATGACCTGATACCAAACGTTCCTTATAACCGGCATGGCCGGACCATGATCATCGATCCGGCCACAACGAAGAATGAAACGCCGCCAATGGCAATGCTTTGACGAGTGTTTCTTATAAATATAATAGCACAAGTATCAAGTCATGTGACCGGTACTATAGCGTCATGTGACCGGTACTATAGCGGAAAGGATGCTGTTCGGTGATGAGGCAGATTCTGGTTCTCTTTGCTGTCCGGGCCCTTTTTTGGAGGAAAATTTATCATGAAAAAAAAATTTCAGATTTTGATCTATTTTTTTGTTCTTGTATTGTATTTTTCTTATGCCCATGCTCAGCTTACAGCGCCTGTGCTGTCTGTTGAAATCAATGGACTGCGTGTTAATCTGTCCTGGAATATTGTTCCTGGCGCCCAGGGATATCTTTTATACTATGCCCCCATGCCCTATGGAGGTCCTGAAACCATTCAGGAGGCCAATATGGGAAATATTAGGGCTTTTCCTGTTACGCTGTGGGAAGGGGCTTCTTTTATTGTTGCAGTTAAAGCATATGCCGCGGGTTCAATCAGCGGGTTTTCAAATGCTGAAATTATCACCGTAGAAAACCAGCAGACCACAGGGGATAATTCCCTGGCTGATCTTTTATTAAAATCCGACCTTTCCCTGGCAAAGGAATTTGGTTCGGCACTGGCCGTTTGCGCTCCCCAGAGTCATAACACCACGCCGGACCATTGGGGAGAGGTGGCGATTCTGGGTGGCAGTCAATTGTGCTCCGTTTGGACCCCTCCGGGATGGAATGCCCTTAGAATGGGGGAAGGGGTTAACCTTCTTTACGAGGACCCGTCTGGAAACACCACCCTTACCATGGCTGGAGGGACGACCTTTGAGGTCAGTGACTGCTCCTTTAACGGGATAAATGCCTGGTGGCTTGGAAAAATAGCCCAGGGCGGCTGCAGCCGTCCAAACCTGGTCTGGTCCCGGGAATTTTCCATGGATGTGGCCGGGACTCAGATTCCCACGTCCCTGTTTCTTGTGACCTGCAACAAGAACGGCCTTGAAATTGCTGGACTGTTTCAGAGCCAGATTCATTCCCAGGATTTCCTCTGCCAGTTCAGGATGGACGGTTATATGCTCCCCCGAAATGACATTTCAAAAAAAGTATCAACCCTTTCCCAGATTTTAAATTCAACCAAATGCCGTGAAAAGAATCAGAATTTTTTTAAATGCACCAAACCGGACTGCAGCACACGAATGAAACAGCAGGGCTATCAGGGGGGATATTGTAACTCTCTGGAAGAATGTGTGCCTGTTCAATAAGGGATCTTCCAAAAAACATACTTGATTATTTTTACCCGGGTCAATTTTTATATATTAATTGTTTTCCCGGTCCATCAATGGAAGACCAGAGAGACCCATACGATGAAAAAAAAACTGCCCATTGGATTACAGACATTCAGTGAAATCATCGAGGAAGATTATGTTTATGTGGATAAAACATCTTTTGCCCATAAGCTGATTACAAGGGGCAAGTACTATTTCCTCTCCCGGCCCAGGCGGTTTGGAAAAAGCCTGTTTTTAGACACTCTGGCTGAAATTTTCATGGGAAACAAAGACCTGTGTAAAGGGCTTTACATCCATGACAGATACGGGTTTAAAGAACACCCTGTGATCAGAATCAGTTTCGGCAGCGGCGATTTCATTGAAGAAGAAGAGGCGGAAAGGGAAATCCGCAACAATTTTAGACGCAACCTCCGGGATCTTGGTATAAAAGGTAAAAGCGCTGTTCTTGAAAACTACACCACAGAGGACTACAGAACCTGTTTTGAAGAACTTATTTACAGCACCTGGAAAGAATATAATGAAAAAGTAGTGATCCTTATTGACGAGTATGACAAACCCATTCTGGATAATATTACGGAAAAGGCAGCTGCACTCAAGGCCAGACAGCTTTTAAAACGGTTCTACTCTGTCATCAAGGACAATGACAGGCTGATTCGGTTTGTTTTTATTACAGGGGTGAGCAAATTTTCCAAAATGAATCTGTTCAGCGGTCTGAACAACCTTGAGGATATCACCATTGATGCAAATTATGCTGAGATCTGTGGCTACACCCACAATGACCTTGAAAAAATATTTGCCCTGCATTTAAAGGGCGCTGATTATGAGATGATCAGACTCTGGTACAATGGATATTTTTATTTTGGAGAAACCGTTTACAATCCCTTTGATATCCTGCTGTTCATTTCCAAAGGGCAGGAGTTCAGGAACTACTGGTGGAATACCGGCAATCCCTCCTTTTTAATCCAGAAACTTGAGCAGGACAATTACTATATTCCAAGAATAGAAGATACTGTAATTCCAGAGGAGAGCCTGGATGCCTTTGATGTGGACCATATCGATGTGACGGCATTGTTCTGGCAGACAGGGTATCTTACCATCAAGGAAAAAGTAACAGGTGAGTTCGGATCTGTCAGTTACCGGCTCGTGATCCCCAATCTTGAAATTCAGTTTTCTTTAAACCAGTTTTTCATCGACTATCTGACAAACCAGAGATATGACAAACTTACCCATAAAAATGCCATCAGAGAAGCATTTAAACAAGAGGATTTTGATCAGTTTATTGATGTGCTGAAAACCATTTTTTCATCCATTCCCTACCACAACTACGCCAATAATATTATAGCAAAATACGAAGGGTATTACTGCAGCGTGGTTTATGTTTATCTTGCTGCCCTGGGATACCAGGTGATTGCAGAGGATACCACAAACAGGGGCAGAATTGATTTAACCATCATCATGGAAGGAAAAATTGTGATCATCGAATTCAAGGTCAACTCCAGCCAGTCCCCGATAAAGCAGATCAAAGAGAAAAAATACCACGAAAAATACATGCACAGACAAAGCAGAATTTATCTGGTGGGCATAAATTTTGACAGCAAAGAAAAAAATATTACGGATTATGAAATTGAAAAATTATGATCTTGATGGCAGATCAAACAATCATCAGACTCAGCAGCCGATTGAACCAGGAGCTGCCCATCCCCCATTTTATCGACGTGGTTCGCTACAACAATTTATAAAAAGCATCATAACCCGGCTGAGAAACCTTGAAAAACAGAATCTATTGTCATCAATACAGGGACGATGCTTGCATTGATTGCAGCTTAAATGGACAAGGAGATTTTCCTATGAAAACAAAAACCATATCTTTTGATTTACCAATAGGCGTTTTTTATAGGCGTTTTTTCAGCTCTTGGCAAGACACCGGAAGAATTAAATAAAGACATACGGATTGTGGCGGCCGTTAAATGGTATGAAATGGGTCAAATATCTCAGGAAAAAGCATCGGAAACAGCTGGATTGTGCCGGGAGGATTTTTTGATGGAGCTGGCCAGGTTCAACGTGTCACCATTTCAATACACTGCTGATGAAGTATTGAAAGAAGCCGGCTATGAATAGTGTCTCCATATTGAATGCATCTCCAATTATTCTGCTTGGAAAAGCCGGTTTATTGTGCACAATATCTACCTTGGCTGACTTGTGGATAGTGCCGGATGGTGTGATTTCAGAAATTGAATCCAAAAGACCCATTGCACAATATTTGAGGATAGTCATTGGTTTGCGGGTTTGCCGTTTTAGAGGTTCCCTGACAGTTTGATGACGTTTTTGTGGATGGCCACGTTCAGGTCCGGGTGAAAAATCTCGTGGTGCCGGGATTCAAAGGGAATGAAAACCAGGGAGATGCTTTCAGGGGTGACGTCGGTAACGGGCAGGACCTGAAGAATGTCGGTTATGGGGCGGATCAGGGCGGCCATGGTGATCCGGATGGTCTGAACGGCTTCAGTGGGAGGCAGGTTTACCGGTAGATGGATGTTGCTGGAAATGGATGTGACAAGATCAGGTTCAGGCTGAACAATGGCCATCTGGGTGAGCAGGCGCAAAAAGAGTTTGGGCTGGATTTTAAAGGCCGGTGACCAGAAATACAGGGGCTGGTTTTCCCATCTGGACAGGACAGCTCTGGGAAGATTGGCCTGTCGGACCAGGTCCGCATAAGTGGATAATACCATGGGAGAGATGCCTGCCCTTATTTTCCAGAACGGGACCATGATGTCTTCATCCCGGCCAGGGCGCACCGCTCCGTATCTGATCCTGTGGAGTTGATGTCCCTTTGCCCGCCATAGACTGTGGCAGTTCCGACAGATCAGTGTGATAGAATCGGGGTGTCCTTCAATGTCCCAGCCGCAGGAGGGGCATAGCCCTGAAATAAAGGAAGTCTCACCATAGGGACTGCAGGGGGTCAGATCGGCCGGATTAATTTCATGGGCCGGGTCACCAGGCAGGGGCTGGTTGAGAACCCCGTCCACAATTTCTTTTTGTCGAATGTAAAACGGCGCATAGATCAGACTGAGGGTTTCACCGATATCTTCCTTGAAATCAGTGGGCTGCTGCTGGCCGTGATGTTTCATCAGCACCACCCTGGAAGGCTGGGGCCGGGCAAACCTGCCTTTTGTCTGTGGAGTGATCAGTTTCAGGGGCAGGGCCTGGGTCCTGAACCCTAAAGAAAAGGGAATATTGCTGGGAACCCCTTCCATGGCCAGGGAGGAAATATCCAGGAACCGGGGGTGGATGCCGCCGGGCGTACATAAATACCGCACCCCTTTGAACCGCCAGTAGGGCAGATAAAACAAATTCTGGTCAATGGGGATGTCCGTCGAAGGAGACAGAAAGTATCTGAAAAAATTTTTCTGGAAAATCACCGATCGGACCCGGCAGAATTCACAGACAAAAAACCGTGTATCTTCTTCCAGTGTGATGGGGGCCCCGCACTGGGGGCATTGATGTTCTATGGTAAAGCTGATATCTTTTCTCCGCACTTGTTGCAGAACAGGGACCCTTTCAGGTTTTCAGCCCCGCATTTTGGACAGAAAACCGGCTTGGCTTTTGTTTCTACCTGTCTGCCGCACCGGGGACAGAAACAGGTTCCCGGAGTAATGTTTTTTCCGCAGTATTGACACTTCTCAAAGATCACCTGCTGGTGACCGCACTGGGGACAGAACTTTGCATCAACCGGCACAGGATTGCCGCATTCCGGACAGGTCAAAGACGGGGGCCGGTCCGTGGCGGGATTCTGTGATGAATCCATCTGCCGGGCAAAAATACCGGGCAGCATCATACCCATTCCCATTCCCATGCCGGCCTGGGCGCCGTTTCCGGCAATGCCGTCCGGGTTTTCAGCAATTTTTTCCATGGCCATGGCTGTTTTCATCTGCATGAGTTTGTTCATATCGTCAAATACGGACATGCGGCTTTTGTCGTCAATGGCCTTCTGAACATCAGGAGGCGGGGTAATGGCGTTGATATACAGCTGGGTCAGTTTCAGACCGAACTGTGCAAAGTCTTTCTGGATTTTTTGAGCCAACCCCTTTGCCAGTTCATCATACTGGGCCGGCAGGTCAAATATGGTGGAGATTTTTTCTCCGATAAAGTCATTGAACCGGGACACCACCACGCTGCTGAGATAGTCTCCCACGGCCTCAGTGGTGTAGATGCCCTGGGTACCGGCCAGCCGGTTGATAAACAGGATTGGCTGGACAATTTTCATATTAAATATGCCGAAGGCCCTCAGCCGGACCAGGCCGAGTTCTTTGTCTTTAAAGGCGACCGGGTCCCGGGTGCCCCATTTCATATTGGTAAAGGTTTTGAGGTTGGTAAAATACACCTCGGCCCGGAGCGGACTTTTCATCCCCCAGGGCAGACTGGCGATTTTGGTCAGTATGGGGATGTTCATTGTTTTCAGGGTATGACGGCCCGGACCAAAGGCCCCCACAGCTTTGCCCTTGTAAAAGAAGATCGCGGCCTGGCTTTCCCTGACAATAAGCTGAGCCCCGTATTTGATCTCGCCGGACCCTTTTTCAGGCAGGCGGTGAATCAGCTCCTGGCCGGTTTCATCAAACCATTCCAGCAGTTCCAGAAAAATCAAATTATCCGATCCCATAAGCATCTCCTTGTTTATGCCCCGGTTAAAATGTATGCTCCGGTCAAAACTGAATACCCAGCCGGTCTCAGTCAGGATTTCTTTAAAAAATATACTTGATTATTTTACCCGGGTCAATTTTTATTTGTTAATTGTTTTCCCTGTCCATCAATGGAAATGCAGCAGCACAAAATAGGTGACAGCCACAGATCCCAGCACCGGCAAAAGGATTCCGCCCCTGATCAGGCCGTAAACAATGGTAAACCCAATACCAAGAACTGCGGCCAGGGGAACATCAGGGGTGACACTGAACATCCCGGGGACAACCAGGGCACCAAGGGATGCGGCAGGGATGCAATCGAGAAAGGCTTCAAGGGATTTGGGAATTTTTTTGTCGGTTACAATGAAAAAAGGAAGCAACCGCGGCAGGTAAGTCACAGCAGCCATTCCCAGTATCAGAGGGATTAAATTGCTCATAGCCTTTCTTTTCCTGTGGTTTTTTTATTTGTTATCACCATTCCGGCAAAAGCAATGGTTAAGATACAGACAATGATGCTCCACCCTGCAGGCAGAAAATCACAGTTTACCAGTATTGTGTTGAGCAGTGCGGAAGATACTGCCAGAACCAGTGCTTTTGAAGATTTTTTGATTTCAGGCATGAGGATAGCCACAAGCAGGGCATAAAGGGCCACACCCATGCTCTTTGTCAAATCATCCGGCAGAAATCCGCCCAGGATATAGCCGGTCAGGGTGCCGCTCACCCAGGCTGAGTAAGCTGATAGCTCCAGTATGAAAATAAAGGTTTTTGTCAGTTTTCCTGTTTTAAAGGACAAAATAGAAAAGACCTCGTCCGTGATGCCAAAGGCAATGGGAACAATGTATTTAACAGGTGTTTTACCGATTTTTGTGGCAAGGTACCCGCTCATTAAAAAATGCCTGAAATTGACAAGCAGAGTTGTCAAAACAATGCCCCCAAACCCCATGCCTGTCACCAGCAGGTTAAGGGCGATAAACTGACTTGCCCCGGCAAATACCAGGGCTGAAAAAAGAAAACAGTCTAACAGGGAAACCATACATGTTTTGCTTAATATCCCAAAGGCAAGTGCCGCGGGAAAATAACCAATGAAAATGGGCAGACCCGCCTTGATCGCGCCATACACATCCTGGTTCATCTGCAATTCAAATCCTTTTAACATCACTCGATGGCATCCTTCATAAGTACTTTACACTTTCTGAAACCATTCCTTAATTTAAAGGTGGTTTTACTGAAAAAGTGTAAAGTACTTTTATGCTGATATGAAGGATGCCCACTCGATCATCAAGTTTTTTGAATACCGCCGCCCCCAGCGGTTGCCTGTCAGGAACGAGAACGACGGAGGACTTTTTCCCTGCCAGGCTAAAAATCAAGAACTGCGGCCACTGGTCCTCAAACAGCT
>JAYEJJ010000103.1:0-4286 GCA_034660495.1 Thermodesulfobacteriota bacterium
GTACCTTGGGATGACTATATATTCCAATGTAACGCAGCCACCAATTTTTCTGTGGCTTAGGCTAATCAACCGGGCTTACAAGTTGCCTTGCAAGCCCCTGAGTCTTTAGCTCAGGGGTTGTTGACCTCTAATTGTCAGCAGAATAGTTCACAAGGGCAGCGGTTTCCCCCATGAGCTGATGCTGTTCAAACCGTCTTAAGGTAAACGGCTTTAAAATTTCCGGCACCTCGCCACTGGCCATGAATTCTGCCATGTATTTTCCTACAGCAGAGCAGGATTTAAATCCAAAATATCCCCAGCCGCAGTCCATAAAAAAACCGTCTACATGATCATTGCCGTCCATTATGGGGGCCATGTCCGGTGTCATGTCTGCCAGTCCGCCCCAGTGTCTCATGAACTTCAACCCGCCCAGACAGGGAAGAAATTCAGACAGGGCTTCTGCCTGGTGTTTGATATATCCTGCCGTGGTAAGGGTGGTATAATTGGGCCAGGGATCCATATGGGCCCCTGTGACAATTTCTCCCTTAAGGGTTTGATTGGCATAACAATGATATGCGCCTGAAGAAACAACGTGGTCCAGAATGGGTTTAACCGGCTGGGTTACCATGGCCTGAATGGTCAGCACACTGATGGGAAGCTTGATGCCGAGCAGGGCATATATCAGGGCTGCAGAGTACCCGCCTGCAGATATCAGCACTTTTCTGGTATTAATGGTTCCCCGGCTGGTCTCTACAGAAACGACTTTTCCCTTGTCAGTGGTGACAGCCAGAGCTTCTGTGTGCTGATGAATATGGCATCCCTTTGATGCAGCGCCTTTGGCAAGGCCCCAGACAACGGCATCGTGGCGCACAACCCCTCCGGGAGGGTGATACATGGCCCCGTGTACGGGAAAGGTGATATCCTCTGAAATATTTAAGGCCGGCACCATATCCTTTGCCTCTTTTGCATCAAGCAAATGGCTTTCCACACCGTAAAACTGGGCAGTGGCAATATTCATGCGGGCAGCTTTTACAGCAGCCTCGCTGTGAACCAGATTGAGATTGCCGCACGGGTTGAACATGAGGTTATAGTTCAGTTCTTTTGTCAGCACCGGCCAGAGATCAAGGGCCTCCTTGTAAAGAGGGACATTGTCCTGGGTCCGCTGGTTGGCACGGACAATGGCTGTATTTCTTCCAGCCCCGCCAAATCCAATGTGCTTTTTTTCCAGAACAGCAACATCCTTTATACCGTGCTCCTTTGCCAGATAATAAGCTGTGGCAAGACCGTGAAGACCGCCACCGATAATAACCACGTCATAACTTGATTTAAGCTGTTTTTTTTCTCCCCACAGGGGCTTTTTTTTAAATACCATAAGTTTCTCTCGTTTTTTTATTTAAAAGCCATCAGCTTTCAGCCATAAGCTGTCAACCTTCAGTACTCAGTTATCAGCTTTCAGTAAACAATTACTAATCTTTCCCTGCTGGTTACTTACAGCACCACCGGTTAACGTATATCAGTCGTCCATCAAGAATTTCTCCTAGGCAGGCGGCAGCTGGTTTCAGCGTCTGCGCTGACACTGTCTTTTAAACCGTTTCAAACAAACCGCTTTTGCTGAAACCTTGAAAATCTATGATTACAGAATGAAATAAAACCTGTCAATATCTTATTTTTAAATGATACAGAATCTATCAAAAAATTTCCTAAAAATTCAACTTCCTATTTTATTTCCTGTTTTATTTTTAAAATGCTAAACAATATTTAAGGGCTATAACAATATTTAAGGGCTATAACAATATTTAAGGGCTATAACAATATTTAAGGGCTATAACAATATTTAAGGGCTATAACAAATTCAGTCTTTGCTCCCACGATGATTTGGAAAAAGCATTGGAAGAAGTTGGTAATGGAAATTACGAAGCCAATTTGGGTGGACACATTTACAAAAAAAGAATTCGTTCTCATGCTGACAACTTTTCTGTTGATAATTATTTTTGCCGGGGTGGCCCTTTCTGCCTGGCGGTTTCTGGATCACCGGACTAATCGTGAAGCCATGCATCGGCTTATGTCTATGCAGCCTGTGCCTCCGGTATGCTTTGATCCCTGGATGATCGCTGATCTGCCGGAATCTGCCCGGCCCCGGTGTTGCGTGTGAACAGGTGAATACCGATTGCGCCCGTCTTACCGTAAGACATCAGGATCTGGTACAGTCTGTGGATGTCACTGTGGCACCGGATGGTCAGCCGACCCAGGTCCGTTTTGATCGATGGAGCAAGGCCAATACTGAGAAGCAGCATCAGCTGCAACCGTTCGGGTCTATCTCTCCGAATTTCAGTCATTTGCCGGATACCGCCTGCCCACGCACGTGGAAGCGGGAAACCATTTTGGTACAGATCACTATTTTCCGTTTTTTGTGGCGGAGGTGACAGATGTGGTGTTTCCTTTATGATGGATTTCTGTGGACAGTTCTCCAACATGCAACAATGGATGCCGGCAATCATACTCACAAATGTGGTGGTTTAAAACGAAACAACATCTCCGGCAGCGGGGGCTTCTTTGACTGTGCATATTGAATATTTAGACAAATTAAAACGAAACAACATCCCCGGCAGCGGGGATAAACGCATCATATCCGTTTTCCTTTAAATGAGCGGCAAAGGCCTTGCTCTGGGATTCTTCCCCATGGACAACGGCGATTTTACCAATTTCCAGATGGGATTCTGTGACCAGCCGGTTCAATTCATGCTTGTCCGCATGGGCGCTGAACCCTTCGAGCTTTTTCACCCGGGCCGCCAAGGGATAGGATTTTCCGAGAATTTTGACATCAGGAAGAGATGATCCGGGTGATTGGACTGCCTGGGCGCCCAGTTCCTCAATCCGCCGGCCCAGGGTGTGCTGGGCCATATATCCCACAATCAGAATCGTATTTTTCGGATTATGAATATTATACCGTAAATGATGAAGTATCCGTCCGGCCTCACACATACCGGAAGCAGAAATCACCACATGGGGAGTGTCGTCCTGGGTCAGGGCCATGGACTCTTCAACGGTCTGCACAAATGTAATTTTATCAAAGTAAAATGGATTCAGCCCTTTTTCAAGAAATGCAGCATGGGTTTCCTTGTCATAGGTTTCGGGATGTTCGCCAAATACCCGGGTCAGATTGGATGCCAGGGGACTGTCCACATAGATGGGCAGCCGGGGCACCTGCCCGGATTCATACAATTTATGAAACACATAGATCAACTCCTGGGTTCTGCCGTAGGCAAAGGCAGGGATGATCAGTGCTCCGCCCCGTTCATGGGTTTCCAGCAGCACTTTTTTCAGGCTGTCTTCCAGATCCGCCACCGGGCCGTGCTCGCGATCGCCATACGTGCTTTCCATGATCATGAGATCGATCTGAGTATCTTCTTTATCGAATGTTAAAGTCGGATCTTTAAGAATTGGTTTGTTGAAACGTCCCACATCACCGGTAAACAGAATTTTTCGAAGTCGCCCCTTATCTTTGACCGTGAGTACGGAAAAGGCAGAACCGAGGATGTGACCGGCCACATAAAATTTTACAGTGGTGTCCCGGCCAATGGGAATTTCGTGCTTAAACGGATACCCATCAATATAAGTCAGGGACTGCCTGGCCTGCTCCTGGGTGTACAAAGGGGTTATGGCATCAAGGCCGTACTGGTTCTTAAGCTTGAGTATGGCTTCTGTATCCAGTTCATAGGGACTTTTTTTGAGCAGCTGCTTGATTTTCGTTTTTTCCTTGTTGGTCAGCTGCTGGCTTTTCTTTTTATGCTCTTCCTCGTAAAGAAAGGCCCGCAAGGATTTATAATTGAGGTAGTGGGCATCATTTTCCTGGATATGCCCGCTGTCAAGCAGCATGTAGGACAAAGCATTCTGGGTGGGCCGGGTGGTGATAACCCGGCCGGAGAACCCAGCCTGGGTCAGCATGGGAATCCGGCCGGAATGATCGATATGGGCATGGGACAGCACCATATTGGTGATCTTTGAGGGATCAACCGGAAGATAACGGTTTTTTTCATTGCTTTCCCTGCGACGGCCCTGGAACATACCGCAATCCATGAGTATCTGATCCCTGCCGGTATTCAAAAGATGCATGGAACCGGTCACTTCACCGGCCCCGCCCAGAAATTGACATTCCATTTTTGCCTTGCTTCCTTTTTATTATTTATAGAAAACCGGCAAGAAAACCCCTGAGTCTTTAGCTCAGGGGATGAATTGCCGGACTCGCTAACCCTGAGATTCAATATATTTCCTTACGGCATCAATGGAAGCATTTCCGATTGAGCAAC
>JAYEJJ010000104.1:0-19179 GCA_034660495.1 Thermodesulfobacteriota bacterium
TTCCTGACAGAGCAACCGCTGGGGGCTCTTAATCGGTTCTTCCATAAAAACTTGATAATCGAGTATTAAAATTCAAGTTAGTTAAAACTAAGATTGTGCTGTTTTTGTAAAACTAATTATATGACATTCTATCCGGTTTTCTGTCACTCTTTTTAATCAATTCTAAAAAAATGGCACAGCCTGAAAAGACGTCACACATATTATTTTATGTGTACAATTTTGAAATTTACTAAATACCATCTGGCGTTTACCTTAATATTGGAGTTTTCACATGGATACATCAGAAAATGAAACCAATCAACTGAAAGCTGTTCAGGAAATGGTACAGTGCTGTATTCAGTGCGGGACATGCTCCGGGTCATGCCCCAATGAATTTGCCATGGACTTTACTCCCCGTCATTTATGGCAGATGGTTTTATCTGGTGACACGGATACAATCTTTCAGAGCAAAACATTTTCGCTTTGTTCAGCCTGCTACTATTGTACTTTGAGATGCCCCAGGGGACTTTCTTTGACAGAGGCCATGTCAGGTCTCAAACAGATAGCCTCCCGTGAGAATATTAAAAAATACAGATCAAGCACGTTGTTTTATAAAAAATTCATGGAAAGCGTTCGACGTCACGGCAGGGTCAGGGAAACAGAGTTTATGACCTTGTATTTTTCTGCCATGAAACACCCTTTTCTGCCCCTTCGCTTTGCTCCCCTGGGAACAAAATTATTAATGAAAAAAAAGATATCTTTGGAGCTGCCTTCAAAAGGAACCAGAAAGCTTGACGCTCTTATCAGGAAAGTAGAAAAGCTGGAGGAAGAGGCATGAAATATCAATACTATCCCGGCTGTTCCCTTGAAGGCACAGCCATAGAGTATAACATCGCCACCCAGGCCTTTATGAAAGCCATGGGACATAAGCTTTATGAAATTGAGGACTGGACCTGCTGCGGTGCAAGTGCTGCAGAATCAATAAGCAGTCTCCTGTCCCTTGCCCTTCCGGCACGGGTCCTCGCCCTTGCTGAAAAACAGGAAAAAATCAAGGACATACTGGTCCCCTGCAGCGCCTGTTATTTAAACCTAAAAAAAGTGGAAGTTAAGATTCAATCAGAGCCGGGGCTCCTTGAAAAACTGAACTTCCTTTTTGAGGATGAGGAGATCAGTCTCAAAGGCAGTGTCAAGGTCCGGCATCTCCTGGATGTCATTTCAACAGATATGGGTCCGGCACAAATTGCCGCCCGCGTAAAAGAAAAATTTGAAAATCTATCCATTGCTCCCTATTATGGATGTCAGTGCCTCCGGCCCTATGCGGTATTTGACAACCCGGAAGCTCCAGTTTCCATGGAGCCTCTCCTCAAGGCGGTTGGAGCGGATATACATCCCTGGGATATGGGCGGCAAATGCTGCGGAGCGTCCCATATGAATACAAAAATGGACGTTGCACTGGAACTGGTTGGCGGCATTTTAAAGGGCGCAAAAGGCGCAGATGCTATTGTTACGGTATGCCCCATGTGTCAGATGAACCTTGAAGCCTACCAGAAAAAAATATCCCGCCTGCAGGGTGAAGATCTCAATAATTCCATTCTCTACCTCCCCCAGCTGCTGTGCCTGGCCTTTGGGCTTTCAGAAAAAGACGTTGGACTGGATAAGAATCTGTCGATTACTGCTGAGTTCCGTAAAAAAGCAGGATTAACCTAAACGCAAAACAGTGGTACAGCAGGATAAAACAATGACCAATACAAGTATCAGCTTAAGCCTTTTTCAGGAGGGTTGTCATGCATGAACGAATCGGGTTCTATATATGTCACTGCGGAATTAATATTTCCTACAGGATCAGAGTGGAAGAAGTGGCTGAATATGCAGCGACATTACCCGGTGTTGCTGTGTCCCGCGACTATCTTTTCATGTGCTCCGATCCGGGACAGGAACTCATAGAAAACGATATTAAAGCGTATAATCTGAACCGTGTGGTTGTGGCATCCTGTTCTCCGAGAATGCACGAAAAAACATTCCGCGGTGCCTGCCAAAGGGCCGGACTGAATCCTTATAATGCCTTTCATATGGTCTGTGTCCGGGAACACGCGTCCTGGGTTACTGAAAATGAAGACGAGGCAACGGCCAAGGCAAAGGTGCTTGCCAGTGCCGGTATTAAACGGGTTGTTTTTCAAGACCCGCTGATTCCCAGCAGGTTCAAGGTGAATTCAACAACCCTGGTGGTCGGCGGCGGGATTTCCGGCATGCAGGCGGCCCTTGATATCGGCGCATCCGGATTCAAGGCCTGTCTGGTGGAAAAGTCGCCCACCATCGGCGGTCATATGCTTCAATATGACAAAACCTTTCCCACCCTGGACTGTGCGGCATGTATCGGGACCCCCAAAATGGTTGAAGTCGGCCAGAGCCCCAATATTGACCTTTTAACCTATAGCGAAGTTGAAAATGTCAGCGGGTTTATCGGCAATTTCAAGGTAACGGTGAATCACAAGGCAAGATATGTTAAGAGCAACTGCACCGGCTGCGGTGAATGTGCCAAAGTCTGCCCGGTGGAACTTCCCAATGAATGGGATGAAAACATCAAGATGAGAAAAGCCATTTATATTCCCTTTCCCCAGGCTGTACCGGTCAGATATGTGATTGATAAACGATCGACTCCGCCGTGTAAACTGGCCTGTCCTGCCGGAACCAATGTCCAGGGATATGTACAGATGGTAAAAGTCGGCAATTACCAGCAGGCGCTGAATCTCATGATGGAACGGCTTCCCCTGCCCGGGGTGCTTGGCCGGGTATGCCCCCATCCCTGTGAATATGAATGCAGAAGGGCTCAGATCGATGCCCCTGTAGCCATAAGGGATTTAAAACGATTTGCAGCAGACCATGCAAACCTTGAGGATGTCCCCCTGCCCCAGGTACCGGAGATTGACCAGAAAATTGCTGTGGTCGGCTCAGGCCCTGCAGGGCTTACCGTTGCCTATTATCTCAGGCGGAAAGGATATCAGGTCAGTATGTTTGAATCCATGGAAAAGCCCGGAGGCATGCTGAGGAGCGGCATCCCCGACTACAGGCTTCCGCCGGCCATTCTGGATCAGGAAATCGACCATATTCTCTCTACCGGCATTACTCTGGAAACCAATGTAAAATTCGGTATGGACTTCAGTCTCAAGGATTTAAGGGAAAATGGGTTTCAGGCGATTTTCCTGGGTATCGGCGCCCATGTGCCGATCAAACTCAATATTGAGAATGAAGATGCAGAAGGGGTAATAGATGCGGTCCCCTTTCTTTACAGGAAAAATATGCAAAACGACCGGACCACTGGCAGACAGGTGGTTGTCGTCGGCGGCGGCAACGTCGCCATGGATGCTGCCCGGGTGGCGCTGAGATCAGGCGCAGAAAAGGTGTCTGTGGTGTACCGGAGAACCAGAAAAGAAATGCCGGCTGAAGAAGAAGAAATTCAAGGGGCCATGGATGAGGGCATAGAATTTGTCAATCTGACCGGCCCAAAAAAAATTGTGGTTGAAAACCACCGGGTCTGCGGGCTTGAATGTATTAAAAACGAGCTTGGCCCTGCGGATAACAGCGGGAGAAGGCGCCCTGTTCCTGTTGTGGGCAGCGAATATATCCTGGAATGTGATATGATTATTCCAGCCATTGGTCAAAAAGTGGATCTTAAACCGATTTTAGAAAAAGCAGGCTTTGAAACCACTGCCTGGGGGACCCTGTCTGTTAACCATACCACCATGCAGACAACCGTTCCCGGGGTGTTTGCCGCAGGCGATGCCTTAATCGGTCCAGCCACAGTTGTGGAGGCAATTGCCGGTGGTCACAGGGCAGTAACAGCCATTGAACGGTATTTAAACCATGAGATGGACTTGTTTGAGCAGGAAAACCAGGGTCGGAAAACGGCAGTGGAAGAAAAAAATTATGTGCCCATACCTGCCAATGCCCCCAGGGTGAATCGGGAAAAACCTGTCTTTTTTGAAACAGCGGCCAGACGAAATTCCTTTGAAGAAGTGGATCTGGGACTGGATGAGGTGGCTGCACAAAAGGAAGCGGCCCGGTGCATCAACTGCGGCGGGTGCTGTGAATGCCGGCTCTGTGTGGAACAATGCAGGGCCATGGCCATTGACCATGACGATACAGACCAACAGGAAGTGATTGAAGCCGGGTCCATTATCGTGGCAACAGGCTTTGATGCCCTTGATCCCACCCCCATCTCTCAGTTTGGTTACGGAAGGTATGCCAATGTATTTACCAATCTTGAATTCGAACGCCTGTCCAATGCCACCGGTCCCACATCAGGCAGGCTTTTGAAAAGAGATCAGAACAATCCCATGGTATTTACTGAACCACCGGCAAGTGTTGCCATTCTCCACTGCATCGGCAGCAGAGATATCAATTATCACGAATACTGCTCCCGGACCTGCTGTATGTACGCCCTGAAATATGCCCATCTGCTCAAGGACAAATGCGGACATGAAACAGAGATCTACAATTTTTATATTGATATGCGGTGCTTTGGGAAAGGGTATGAAGAATTTTACAATCGGGTTCAGTCAGAAGGGGTGCACATGATACGGGGAAAAGCCTCCCAGGTCACCCAGGAGGACAGCGGTCTTCTGGTGGTTAAGGCCGAAGATACCCTGCGTGGCAAAATTGTTCACGTGCCTGTGGAAATGGTTATCCTGTGCACGGCAATGGAGCCCAGAGCTGATGTAAATAAAATTGCACGCACCTTCAGCATCACAACGGACAAGGATGGGTTTTTCCAGGAAGAACATCCCAAACTTGCACCGGTGTCTACGCCCTCCAGCGGGGTTTTCCTTGCCGGGGCCTGCCAGGGCCCCAAGGATATTCCCGATTCTGTTGCCCAGGCAAAGGGAGCGGCAGCAGAATGTCTGGCCCTGAGTGCCAAGGGAGAGGTGGAAGTCCCGCCCATGACCTCTTTTATTGATCCGGACATCTGCGTGGGCTGCAAGGTCTGTATTGGACTGTGTCCCTATTCAGCCATTGAATTTGATGAATTTAGAAACGTCTCGGTTGTAAACAATGCGGTATGCAAGGGATGCGGCAGCTGTGCAGGGCACTGCCCCAGCGGAGCGGCAAAAATACGGCATTTTACAGACAAACAGATTTTTGCAGAAATTGACGGTTTATTATTGAATTAGGAGTAATGATATGAGCAGGTTTGAACCAAAAATAGTGGGGTTCTTTTGTAATTGGTGCACCTATACTGCTGCAGATCTGGCAGGAACATCGAGACTGTCCTATCCAGCCAATATTAAAATTATCCGAATGATGTGCAGCGGCATGGTGGATCCCAAATATGTCATCAAAGCGTTTCTAAACGGGGCCGACGGCGTCCTTATCGGGGGATGCTGGCCTGGAGACTGCCACTATATAAACGGCAATTTAAAGGCAAGAAGACGGGTTGCCATGCTGACAGAAATTCTCAAAGCCTACGGCATAGAAGAAGAGCGCTTCTGGCTTCGGTGGATTGCGGCAAGTGAAGGGAATATGCTCCAGGAAGTGGTAGAGGAGATGACGGAAAAGCTTAAGGAACTAGGCCTTGGGCAGCTGAACAGAGAAAAAATGGCAGGCTGAACAGACGGAGAAGATACAAATGGCAGATTTTAAGAAATTGCCTTTTAGCAAAGGCGAATTGAACACAAAACTGGCAGATTTTTTCAAAGACATGCTTGAAAAAAAAACGGTGGATGCCCTGCTTGCTCCCATGGTACAGCCCAAAAAAGGCGTGATGCAGACCCTTGTAACACATCCTTCCCATGTGGAAGCAATTGATATTTTTGCGCCGGTGGTGCCTGTTAACGCTGCAAAGCTTGCATCTTCCCTTACCTCAAATCCTTCGGGCAGAAAAGTGGCCATGGTGCTGAGATCCTGTGAAATCAGGGCGTTGATTGAGCTTGTCAAGTTGAAGCAGGCCCATCTTGAGGATGTACTGCTCATCGGCATGGACTGCCTGGGCAGATATGAAAACCAGGATTTTTTCAAATTCCAGGAACAGGGCAACACCTCTGAAGATTTTATAGAAAACGCCCTGGCCGGCAACACCGCTTTCAATGATACAGATATTTCCGCTGCATGCAAGATCTGTGAATTCCCAGTGGCCGACAATGTTGATTTAAGGCTCTGTATCATCGCAGCAGGCAGCGGTGAACTTTTGATAGAAAGCCTGACCGAGAAAGGGGAAAAAGCCCTTGATTCATCAGATCTTTCCAATGCAGGGGCTCCCAAAGAAAGACAGAATGCTGTTCAACAACTGACTGAGGCACGTATAAACGCCCGTGACCTGCTGTTTAAGGAACACAGGGAAACCGTCAACAGTATTGATGCCCTGGAAAATGAATTTGCAAAATGCATTAATTGTTATAACTGCAGGGTGGCCTGTCCGGTATGCTATTGCAAGGAATGCGTGTTTGTGACCGACACCTTCCGCCACAACGGGGATCAGTACATGTCATGGGCGGACAGCAGAGGAACCTTGAAAATGCCGGCTGATACCATTTTCTTCCATTTAACCCGCATGGCCCATATCGGCCTTTTCTGCGTTGGCTGCGGCCAGTGCAGCAGTGCATGCCCCAATGATATAAATTTAATGCCCATTTTCAGAACCATCGCCCAGAAAACCCAGGACAGATTTGACTACCAGGCAGGCCGGTCTGTTGATGAACCCCAGCCCCTTGCTGTGTTTCACGATGATGAATTTATAGAGGTAACCGGGCAGGTTAAATAGTGTTTGAACGAAAACTCACCCATCTGCTGCGTTGCTGCAAAAATTTAAAATCCTCATGTACCTGAGTACACTCCGGTTTTAAATTTTCTTGCGCCTTGCACCTGGGCAAGTTTTAGTCCAAACACGGGGTTTTCGTTCAGACACTAAATAGGAGTTTATATTATGGCAGAAAAAAAGCAGACAGGTACCGTTCTTGTCGCAGGCGCCGGGATATCCGGTATCCGGGCAGCCATTGAGCTGGCAGAAACCGGATACAGGGTAATTCTGATTGACTCATCTCCACAGATTGGCGGAATCCTTGCAAAATTAGACAATCAATTCCCAACAGACCATTGCGGCATATGCAGAATGCTTCCCATGATCGGCCGGGAGTCTGCGTCCCAGTACTGCATGCGCAAGGGACTGTACCACGAAAACATTGAAATACTGCCCTTTACAGAGATACAGTCCATTGAAGGCGATGCCGGCAATTACACCATTGAGTTAAAAAGAAAACCCAGATATATTGATACAGACCGGTGCAGCGGACTTTTGAAATGTATTGATGTATGCCCGGTGGAAACCAAAGATGAATTTAACCATGGACTTACAAAAAGAAAGGCGGTCTATCAGCCGGTCCCCCACAGTACCCCCCCGATGCTTCTGGTGGATATGGACATATGTACCCGATGCGACGAATGCGTAAAGGTCTGCCCCACTGATGCCATAGATCTTGATGCAGTGGAAACCAAAGACACACGGAATGTTCATGCCGTTATTTTTGCCTCCGGTGTAACACTCTACAATCTGACGGAATTTGAAGATGCAAAGTCCTATTCGGTTTCAGAGGATGTGGTCACAGCCCTGGCCTTTGAACGTATTCTCAGCGGAACAGGCACCTATGACGGAAAAATAAGACGTCCCTCGGACCAGAAACCAGCAGAGAAAATTGCCTGGATTCAATGTATGGGATCACGGAACAGACGGCAGAACAGAGACTATTGCTCGTCCATATGCTGCATGTTTGCGCTTAAGGAAGCTGTCTTTGCCAGAGAAAAAGGGGGAGAAAACCTTGAAGCCACCATTTTTTATATGGACATGAGAACTTTTGGCAAAGATTACTACAGATACCAGGAAAGAGCTGTAGAAGAGTACAATGTCAGACTGGTCCGGTGCCGGGTTAACGAGGTGGTGCTGAATTCAGATAAAACACTTGCCATCCGCTATTATGACCCGGAGCAAAACAGGTCTGTAACCGACAATTATGATATGGTGGTGATGTCAACGGGGCAGATCCCCTTTGAAGATCACAGGAAACTGGCAGATCTTCTGGGCATTGAATTAAACACTACCAAACTCCTTCCCACAGAGCCCTATGACAAGGTAAAACTGACAAAATCCGGTGTTTTTATCTGCGGCTCCCTCATGGGATTAACCGACATCAGTGAAGCTGTTTCAAGCGGCACGGCTGCGGCCGGCCAGGCTGCGGCGCTGTTGTCCTCACTTGATGTGTCGGTCCTCGAAGAGGAAGACATTCCTGAACCCGAAGGGATTGACAATAGTGTGCCGGCAATTTCAATTGTTCTGTGCCAATGCACTGAAAAACCAGGCAGCGGTGCCGTGGATTTCAACACACTGGAAAATCAGATTTCCAGCGTGAATGGTGTGTCAGAAATCAATGTACTGGACACCATCTGCAGTGACGCAGGACAAAAGGAACTTGTGGATATACTTGAAAAATCAACATGCAATCGTCTCCTTATCGGGGCCTGCCAGCCCTATATATATAGAAACACCTTGAAAAATCTGGCCAGGAAAGCCGGCTTTTCAGCGTCTTTGATTGACATTTTTGATCTGTCATCCATGGTGCATGCCCCTGAAGCCGTTTCCAGGGATATTGACCTGACCCGAACGGCCTTTAAAGAGATCAGGTCCAATATAGAGAATCTAAAATTCAAACCGCCCCTTTATGTAGAAGTGCTGCCCGTAACACCGGCGGCCCTGGTTGTGGGAGGCGGTATAGCAGGAATGCGGGCAGCGCTGTCCCTTGCATCCAGGAAAATTGAGGTACACCTGGTGGAAAAAACAGGAAATCTCGGGGGGCTTGCCGGCAGTCAGGTATACCATACCATTGACAACCTTGAACCGGTTTCAATGGCCAAAGCGCTAAAAGCCAGTGTGATTGACCATAAACACATCACTGTTCATCTAAACAGCCGGCTTGTGGCCAGTACAGGCACATTCGGTGACTTTGAAACCACCATCAAAAAGGATGACAAAGAAAATCTGATCCACCTTCACCATGGTGCGGCCATCATTGCTACCGGCGGGCATGAGGGTCGAACAGATCAATATGAGTATGGAAACAGTGAAAGGATTTTAACCCAGGGTGAATTAAAAAAAGGCCTTCGCACAGGAGACATTGATGTAAGCAATGCTGAAACCATTGTCATGATACAGTGTGCAGGGTCCCGGGAAAAGAATGGCCGCAGGTATTGCAGCCGTATCTGCTGTATCGGCGCCATTGAAAATGCACTGACCATAAAAAAGAAAAACCCTGAAGCCCGAATTTTTATCTTATACCGGGATATGATGACCTATGGCTTTGCCGAGCAGTATTATTCTCAGGCGCGGTCAGCCGGTGTGATTTTTGTCTCGTTCAGTCTTGATGCCAAACCTGGGGTGAGTGTTTCAGAAAATCAGCCCGTGGTTTCTTTTACAGATCCTGTCCTTCAGGACAGTTTAGAAATATCTCCGGATTTTCTGGTGCTCTCAACCGGTGTTGATCCTGAACCCTCCAACAGGGAAATCGGAAAAATATTTGATATCCCGGTGAATGCAGATGGTTTTTTTGTTGAAGCTGACCCGAAATGGCGGCCTGTGGAGTTTAATAAAACAGGTTTTTATCTGGCAGGTGTGGCCCATTCGCCCATGACACTGAAAGATGCCATCCTCCAGGCCGAAGCCGCGGCACAAAAGGTTTCTGCCAGTCTTTCTACCCGCACCAGGCACCGCCCCCGTGTTACGTCAATTGTGCATCATACCCTGTGTGTCAGATGCCAGCGGTGCATTGATGTGTGTCCCTTTGATGCCCGTTCCTATGATCAGGCCCTGGACAGAATCGTGGTCAATGGAGCCGCCTGCCAGGCCTGCGGCATGTGCGCTGTTGCCTGCCGCAACAATGCGGCTGAAGTACCGGGCTGGAACGACAGGCAGATAATGGCTGTTATGGACCATAAAACAGACTGGGATACCATGCCGGCCACAAGAGAATAGGAAGGAGAAGACCATGGATTTCAGTGAATCCGACAAGAATTTGTGGAAAGACATTTACAACAGTGACAATCTCATGTACTGCTTTAATTGTGGCACATGCATTACAGGATGTCCCGCTTCCCATGGCGAACCGCCGCTTCTGGTAAGAAATCTGGCCAGAATGATCATTTACGGTCTGGAAGAGGAACTCTTTGATGAAGACACCCCGTGGTCCTGTGTATCCTGTTCCAAATGCGAAGAGATGTGCCCCATGGATGTCAAACCCTTTGAACTGATCCTGGCCCTTCGCAAATGGCAGAGCGCTAACGATGAGACCCGGATTCCCACAGCCATTGTTGATATTTATAAAAGAGGATACACCCAGGCGGTGGGCACAAATCAAGAACTCAGAGAATCCCTAGGTCTGCCGGAACTACCCTCCATAACAAAAATGCCTGAGCAGTTAAAATTTTATCAGGACATGCTGATGAAAACCCCTGTAATCAGTGAAAATGATTATATGTTTAAAGAGGAATAGAAATGGAATTATGTTTTAAAGAGGAATAGAAATGGAATTATGTTTTTTTCTTGGTTGTAACACCCCGGCGATTCGTCCGGATGTGGAACGGGCCATCAGGGCAACCATGCCGGAACTTGGTGTAGACCTTGTAGATGCAGAAGGGTATGTCTGCTGTCCTGCTTTTGGGTCTTTCCCCTCCACCGACGACGATTCTCATCTGGCATCCAGCGGGTGGAATCTGTCCATTGCAGAGTCCAAGGGACTGGACATGGTTGTTGAATGCGGCTCCTGCTACAGTTCTCTGCGCATGGGACAGCATCTCCTGGCCAGTGATGAAACAAAGCGTGCACGGGTAAATGAACTGCTCAAGCCCTCTGGAAGACAGGTTAAATGTAAAAATAAAATTCGTCATATTTCAGATGTACTTTACAATGAGGTGGGGTGCGAAAAAATATCAGGGACTATCAAAAAAGATTTAAAAGGATTGTGCGGGGTGATTCAATATCCCTGTCATACCCTGTTTCCCAGTGAAATTGTCTGTTTTGAAGACTCTCCCAGGCAGCCGAAAATCCTTGCCGAACTGACCCGTGCCCTGGGTGCGGAAGTAAACCATTACAGCCGTGAACTTCAGTGCTGCGGTGGTGCCGGGGGATTTACCAATAATTCTCCGGCAGAAGCAGCCCAGTTTACCAGGGAAAAATTTGATGCCATTATCAATGAAACAAAAGCAGATTTTATCGTGGTTTCATGCATTCCCTGCCTTATGCATCTGGACAACATGCAGAAACAGCTGAACGAAGCGGACCAAAGCAATACATACAATATCCCGGTGTTTGACTATAATCAATTGCTGGCGCTTTGCATGGGGGTTAACCCCGAACAGGTGGCATCAATTTTTACCATACCACGTCAGCCGGTATTAAACAGATTTAAATAAAAGGACCTCTATAAACCGGTTATATATTAAACTGGAAATAAATAAAAAATGTCCAAAGAATTCAAAAAAATACCATTCAGTATCGGTATTGTCGGTTGCGGCCGTGCATGCAAATTTTTTCTGAATCTGCTTGAAACCTCTGATTTCCCCTTTCTGGATATAAAAGTGGAAGGGGTATGCGATATTAATCCCGATGCCAAAGGTATGGTAAAAGCCAGGGAAATGGGGATTGCAACCTTTGATAATCTTCAGGATTTTTTTAAATTCAGGCCATTTGATGCAGTGATAGAGCTGACCAACAACAAAATTCTCACTGAACTTATGACCATGCGTCCCGACAATGTGGGGGTGATTGAACATAATGTGGGACGGCTGCTGAGAAATCTTTTTATCACCAACCAGGATCTGGCCAGAACAAAAAAACAGGCCACCCTTGACAGGGGATACTACAATATTTTTTTCCAGCAGACCAACCTTGGAGTGGTCATATTGGACACAGAGTTTAACATTGTGGATGCCAATCCGGTTTATTTAAAAGCCGTAAAAAAAAGTAAGCCTGAAGTCCTTGAAAAAAAATGTTATGAAATCGTAAAAGGATTTTATGCCCCCTGCCCTTCCACAGATGCCGGTTTTGAATGTCCTTTTATCAAAACAATGAACACGGGAAAACCCGCCCATGTGATCCATGAGCATACATCGACTGACGGCAGAATCAGTTATTTCAATCTTTCCACCTACCCGGTCAGAGACATAAATAATGAAATAATCAATATTATTGAATTCTGGCAGAATATAACATCAGAGATCTCTCAAAAATGGGAAAACAAGGTCAAGCGAATCCACTCTGACATGAAAAAAGTCATACAGGAGGACCGCCTGGTAGCCCTTGGAAAACTTGTGGCCAGCAGCGTTCATGAAATCAACAATCCTATTCAGGGGCTTTTAACATTCAGCTATATAATAGAAGATATGTTAAAAAATGACCCCCTTACAAAAGAGGATTTAAAGCAGTTAAGGGATTTTAATTCCCTTATGAAAAAAGAGCTTGAGCGCTGCGGGAAAATCGTTTCAGGACTGCTTGCCTTTTCCAGAGAGTCTGCCCTTGAATTCATGAATATTGATATCAATGAAATCCTTGAAGCCATAATTTCTCTGACCGGCCATAAACTCGAACTGTCTGCCATTGTCCTTGAAACCCCTTTGAACGAAACCCCGCTTATTGTACACGGGGATAAAGATCAGCTCCAGCAGTGCTTTTTAAATCTTATTTTCAATGCCATCGATGCCATGCCAAGGGGGGGGAAACTGACCATACAGTCCGGACTGAGCAATGATGAAAATAACGTATGGATTAAAATAAAAGACAATGGATGCGGTATTGACGATGACGTGCTTGAACATATATTTGATCCATTTTTTACCACCAAGGAAGAAAAGGGAACAGGTCTCGGGCTGTCCATTGTATACGGCATAGTAAAGGAGCACAATGGAAATATCAATGTAAACAGCAGTCCCGGCAACGGCACTGAATTTATCATTTCGTTCCCTGCCGTTTAAAATCAATCCGTTTTGGGCATGAAGCGTTTTTTGCCCCACTCAAGCATTGAAATATAAGTTCTCATTTTTTTATCAGGCTTTAAAAAACCTTTCTAGGGGAAACAGCTGCGATGAATCAAAACACAAAAATAATGATTGTTGACGATGAATTTGTGGTAAGGGAATCCCTTTATCACTGGTTTTCAAGGGAAGGCTATGACGCTGAAACAGCTTCCAACGGTGAAGAAGCCTTGACAAAACTTGAAAAAAGCAATTTTGACGTTTTGTTTGTTGACATGAAAATGCCCGGCATGGACGGGTTTGAGGTGCTGGAACAGGTTAAACAGATCTACCCGGATACAGTTGTGGTGATCATGACCGCCTATGGATCCATTGACAGTGCGGTCAAGGCCATGAAAACCGGTGCCCTTGACTATCTGCTCAAGCCCTTTAAACCGGACCAACTCGCCCTTGTGATGGAAAAAATCTATCAGCAGTTTAAAATAAAATCAGAGTACAGCTACCTGAAAGGAAAGATAGACAGGATCACCCGATTTGACAATATTATCGGAGAATCCCCTGCCATGCAGAAAATCTACTCCCTTATTGAAGAAGTCGCAGAAACAGACAGTCCGGTTCTGATACTGGGTGAAACAGGAACAGGCAAGGAACTTGTGGCAAAGGCCATCCATGTTAAAAGCAACCGGAACCAGCTGCCCTTTGTTCCCATAAACTGCGGTGCCCTGCCGGATTCCCTTCTTGAAAGCGAATTGTTTGGATACTGCAAAGGGGCCTTTACCGGGGCTGAACACAATAGAAAAGGGTTTTTTGAGGTGGTATCCGGAGGAACGCTCTTCCTTGACGAAATCGGCGAAATCACTCAGAAAATGCAGGTTGATCTGTTAAGGGCTGTTGAAGAAAAAAAAATTACCCGGCTGGGAGATACCCGGCAGATAGATGTGGACTTTCGCCTGTTGTCCGCCACAAAACAGAATCTGGAAGACAAGATCAATGAAGGCAGTTTCAGAAGTGATTTTTTCTACCGGATCAATATTATAAGTATTTCACTGCCGCCTTTGAGGGAAAGGGGAAAGGATATCATCCTTCTGGCCCGGCATTTTCTTGAAAAATACAGTCAGGATACTAAGAAAAAAATTGATTCCATAGACAAATCAGTTTTAAATGCATTTTTAAACTATCCCTGGCTTGGAAATGTCAGGGAGTTGCAGAACAGCATGGAAAGAGCTGTTGTTCTTTCAAAATCAAGAACACTCACTCTAAGCGACTTTCCCTTTCTGCAGTCCAGACCTGAAAAACAGCAAAGGATAGGTAAGGACAGCACCCTGCAGGAACTTGAACGGAAACATATTGAATCTGTCCTTGAAAACAACGCATTCAACATATCAAAATCAGCAGAGATTCTCGGTATCAGCCGGGCCACCCTGCACCGGAAAATAAAACGGCTCCAGATTCATAAACCTGAAGCCGATTGATCTGTTTTTCATTTAAAAAAGATTGGGGTAAACAAAGACAGGCCCACTGCTATGGTCCACTGCCATTTACCACGTAAAGATTAAGATCTGGTTTTAAGAAAGGCAGTTACCAGGTTGTCCCAGCCAACTTCTGGATTATATCCAAAAAAGTCATCAACAGGTTCACCACCGGTAGCGGCCAGGTTTCTATACTCAGGTCCCATCATATCCATAAGCTTTTCATTTTCATGGGCCAGCCAGTTCAGACTTTCGTCACCAAACTTAAGGTCTTTTATATTTTTCAGGGGAGCATCGGGCTCAACTATGAAAAGCCAGCCTTCCTGATAGGGATCTTCATGGATGAGCTGAGGATTTTCTTTTACCCTCTGGTTCACTGAAAGGACCCGGCCTGTTATGGGTGCAAGAATTGAGGCTGTATGGCCGTCCTGGGTAATGGTCCACCCTTGTTCTCCCTTTGTCATCGTACTGCCGATTTCCATGGACCCGGGATCAAATTCTGCTTTTCCGAACAATTTCATGGAAAACTGATCAAACCCGATACGGGCCATGCCGCCGTGCTCTATGCGTACCCAGGTATGGCCGTCATGGTAGTAATACTCCTCGGCAAGGTCATACCCTGACACATTAACATAATCCGGTTCTGACTGGGTCTGTGCTATTTCAATGTCATCCAGCATCTGATCAAAGGCACAATCCTGGCACTGGTAATTATGGGTGCAGATTTTAGGCTGATCGATTCTGCCTGTCAGCACATGACGGCAGGGCCGATCTGCCCCTTCATATTCTTTCCTGAAGTGCTCTGCCCAGTCTGAAGCAGCCTGGTCTGCCTTTTTATTCAACATGGCCTTTGTCATGGCCTTGTCAAATTTGCAGTCAAAACAATCAAAGGCATTGTTGCAGAGATGAAGGGAAACAATGCCGGCTTTCATCCAGATACACTCATTTTCAACTACTTTAAACCCTTTTATTCCTTTGGACTTTTTCATTTTTTCCCCTCCTTTTTTCATTTGAGATGATCTGACAACATAAATCCTGTATTTTATCTGCTGTCTGATTTTTCTGATTTCTCTCAATCTTTACATAAAGTATATAGCAACCATTATGCCAGAACGGTAAAAAATATATTTAAAACTATAACACATTGTTATTTAAGCAAATCCAATTATTCAAAAATAAAATTTTAAATTATATAAAAAAATTAATTTGTATTATTATGCGACAGTTTAAAAAGTATCATCCAAAATATTTTATTTTTCCCTTAATAAACAGTTAGTTATGGAAATGACGCATAATAATACAGTACATGTTTACAATTAATACAGGTCAATACTCTTGTGGGCCGGTAAACAGCAATATAGAGCCGGACAAAGCCAGTCATACTCACTAATTTCAATTTTAACGATTGATAAGCCAGCTGAGACTACCCATGAAGGGGTTTTCCGGCAGCTTTCATAGAGACTTCAAACCATATTTCACCCAGGGTGGGATGGGCCTGCACGGTGTCTGCAAGATCATTGATGGTAAGTTTTCTGTTTACAGCTAAAGCACCCAAAGAGATCAGATCTGTGGCACAGGGACCGATAATATGGGCCCCCAGGACTTCTCTGGTTTCGTTTTGAAAAATCAGCTTTGCCTCTCCTGAAATTTCACCTGTTGCATGGGCTTTGCCAAGGGATCTGAATTGAACAGTGGCTGTGGCGGCATCCAGGCCTTTTTCTTCTGCCTGGGCATCTGTCAAGCCCACACAGCCAATTTCAGGCATGGTAAAAACAGCACTGGGCACTGCTTTGTAATTCATCTTCTTATTTCCTCCCATTGCGTTTTCAGCAGCAGTAAAGCCTTCATGAACAGCGGTGTGGGCCAGCATTATTTTTTCAGGGCCCAGAATATCTCCCAGGGCATAGATATCCTGCACACTGGTTTCCATTTTATCATTGGCTGATATCCATCCCTTGTTGTCTGTGTGTATGCCTGCGTTTTCAAGCCCGAGATCTGCTGAAAGCGGTGACCTGCCAATACATACCGCCATTTTTTCCACTTTGATTTCTTCAAAATGGTCAGGGGGGGGCTCTTTCTGATCTGAAAAAGGGGACGGGCCAAGGGTTACACAAAGACCTGGTTCTGAGGCCGTGGTTTTAACTACAGCTTTTTTTACACTTTTATCTGTGATGACCTTTATTTTTCTTTTTTTCATCTCCCGGTGAAGCACCCTGGCACAGAAATCATCAATACTGTCCTGGGGCAAAATCCGTGACATGGCTTCAACAATGGTCACCTTTGTGCCCAGGGATGCCAGAATAAAGGCAAACTCACAACCGATAACCCCGCCTCCTGCAATCAAAATGGATTCAGGGATTTTTTTTAATTCAAGAAGATCATTGCTTGACAGGATAGATTTCCCGTCAAAGGGAAAAGCCGGTACATTCATGGGCTTTGACTCTGCTGCAATGAACAGGCTGTCAAACGCAATTTCCTTTTCCCTGCCGTCTGCATCAATAATTCCCGCCAGTTTTCTTCCCTTTATCACTCCCCTGCCCTGGTGAACATCAATTCTGCTTTTTTTTAAAAGAGAGAGGATTGCGTTTCTCTGGGCTTGAATAATTTTCTCTTTTTTGGCCATCAGAGCGGACAGATCCGGATCAATTGTCCCGTTTAACTTCAGCCCGTAGTTTTGGGCATGTTTGAATTTATCATAAAGATCAGCCGATGTTTTCATTATTTTGGACGGGATGCAGCCGTAATTCAGACAGGTGCCGCCTATATAATGATTTTCAACAAGGGTTACCTGTGCCCCTAACGCAGCTGCCCTGAGAGCTGCTGCATATCCGCCGGGTCCGCCGCCGATAATCACGATTCTTTTTTCTCTCATATTCTTTTCCCTGGTTTGAGCGTTTTTCTGACAGCTGATGCATAAAAAATCTCTTAATCGACTCTTCAAAAAAAACTTGATAATCGAGTCCTGGTACTTTCTGACAACGGGCTGAGGGTGAAGATCTTCACGGTTTGATGTGAGCCTGCTGCGTATAGCCAGTCGCTTATGGCCGTTTGTTAGAAAACAATTTATCAGCCTGATAGGAGCTTCTGACAAAGGGGCCTGAGGCAATACCTGTAAAACCTGTTTTTTTTGCAAAAGACTTGAGCATTTCAAACTCTTCCGGGGTATAGTATTTTTCTACCGGAAGATGCTTCAAAGAGGGCTGAAGGTATTGCCCTATGGTTAACAGGGTGCATCCATGGGCATGCAGATCCCTGATGGTCTGCTTTAATTCATCCATTGTTTCACCAAGACCCGCCATTATACCTGATTTAACCGGCACATTGCTTTTGGATGCCCTGTCAAGCAGATTCAGGGACTGATGATAATCAGCCTCCGGCCGCGCCTTATAATAGAGAGATGGCACCGTTTCCACATTATGATTTAAAACGTCCGGCCCGGCGTTAATAACACGTTCCAATGCAGCAGTGTCTCCTTTAAAATCAGGAATCAGAACCTCTACTCGGATATTCTCTGGTCGGATATTCTCTGGTCGAATATTCTCTGGCCGGATATTCTCTTGTCGGATATTCTCTTGTCGGATATTCTCTTGTCGGATATTCTCTTGTCGGATATTCTTTGACCGGATATTCTCTGGCCGGGTATTGTCCGGCAGACGTTTTTTTATCTCATCTATGGTCATGGCAAAATGGCCCGCCCCTCCGTCATTTAGATCATCCCGGGTTACCGAGGTAACCACCACATATTTCAGGCCAAGGTCTTGTGCTGCCTGTGCCACCCGGAAAGGTTCTCCCGGGTCCGGAGGATCAAGCTGTTTTCCATGGGGAATATTGCAGAACCGGCAGTTTCTTGAACATCTGTCCCCAAGAATCATAAATGTGGCGGTTCCCTTGGAAAAACATTCCCAGATATTGGGACATCGGGCCGCCTGACACACGGTTTTTAAATTTGACCGGGCAATCAGCTGTCTTACCTTTTCATACTCCCCGCCCCTGGGCAGCCGCTGCTTAAGCCAGGCCGGTTTTCCCTTTTTGTTAACAAAAGCCATCTCTTAATTTATCTCCAGGTTTTCAAAGCACTCACTCATCTTCTGCTTTGCCTTTTCCATGGTCACGGACACATTTATCCCTGATTTTAAGACCTCCTTTTCAATGGATGTCATTTCAACCCCGGGCATGCCGCAGGGATGAATCCAGGAAAAGGGAGCAAGATCCATATTGACATTAAGGGCAAGGCCATGAAAGGATATGTTCCGCCGGATGGTAAGCCCCACGCTTCCAATTTTTTTCTTATCAACCCAGATCCCGTGATTTCTCTTGTCTCTGTCAGCCTTGACCTTAAACCCTGCAGCAATTTCAATCATCACAGATTCCAGCAGATAAACAAATTCAGGGATCCCTTTTCCTGCCTGCCTTAAATTGACAATGGGATAGGCCACCAACTGTCCGGGACCGTGAAAGGTAATATTCCCGCCCCGGCCGGTTTGGATGACAGGCATGTTTTCTGCCTTGAGAAATGTTTCGGATTTAACAAGGTTTTCTTTTCCCCCTCTTTTTCCCACAGTAAAAACAGGGGGATGTTCCACCATGAGAATGACATTTTCCTTGTATTCTGACTGATTTTTATCGGTAAACACACATTCATGCATACAGGGCCGGTCATAGGGAAGAAAGAGATCGTTTTTCAGGCTTTCTTTGATATAATTGGCATTGAGCACGGCCAGCTGGCTGA
>JAYEJJ010000105.1:0-4279 GCA_034660495.1 Thermodesulfobacteriota bacterium
AAGCTTTCAATTTTTTATTGCCTATTCACCGGAAGGAGAAGTTTTCGGTCCGGGATTTATCCTCAACTCAAAGCCCTATGTACTGGAGGTGAAGTGATCAACAACAGCTGACCTTTTTTATGTCCATGGGAAATGTTGGGCATGGTTATAACATCGGCCATATATCCTGATTGCGTAACTGTTCACAGTCAAGTCACCGATTGTAAGCGTTTACAGGGTGCTGCAGATGCAAGGCGGCGGGCACGCAGATGGTACTCTCATGTACTTCAAGTGCCCGACAACGCAAGGTGCATGCCCTGTGAACGCTTACCTGCCCCCCACCCTCGGAAAGCCTGACTCCACCATCATTATTGACCAACGCAGAACGCAGTAATCGGGAAAATTGGCGGTTTTCGGTCGGGCACTATTTAACCATAATTCTTGGAGTCAAACGACGTTTACCCAGAAATTTGAATAGGATACCTTTTTTCTTAGTTGTGCCGGTATAATTTTCAAGGTCATATTTTAATATGCTGTGCCGGTAGGTGAAGATTCTGTTCAGTTCCTTTGCTGAATACGGGTAAAATAAACGGCTGAGGGGCCAGAAAGGCAGGGAGAACTGCACCTGTTCCTCCATATAAGAAGAATGGCTGTCTCTGGATTCAAACCGGTGAATGTGCTGCCATTTTTTAAAAGGTCCTTTAGTCTGACAATCTATAAAAAATCTGTTTCTACACCAGGCTGTATGCAAAGATTCCCATACAAGGGGTATGTTGAATATTTTGAGTTTAAATGTAAGTTTGACGTTTTTTTCAACTCCCGGTCTGTTTCTGTGTATCAGCTGAACAGGAACCCAGGGAGGGGTAAGCCTTGAAACCGCTCCCTCCCGTGTGTGCCAGTCAAAAAGAGTCTCAATTGGCACGTTGATTCTGGTTGTTTTTGTGAAGACGCAGGACCCCATTGTTTGTCTTGACTTCATTGGAAATTTAAAACAGGTACGACATTTCAATTCATACTCAATATTTCAATTCATTGGGGGCTACCTTACAATCAATTAATTAATTAAGTTTTTAGCAAATTTTAGTATCCTATTCAAATTCCGGGGTAAAATTTTATGATATCAATGAATATTATTATAACCTACTGTTTTTATTAATGCTCAAAATTTAATTTTTGAGATTAAACGGCGTTTACCCCTAAATTTGAATAGGATACAAATTTTATGCCATTTATAGACCTGGGTGACAGGGGTTACAGGCAACCGCTGGAATCGGCGGTATTCAAAAATCTTGATGAGCGAGTAATAATTTCTCAGTCCAGTCTGTTTTCAACATATCAACAGTACCGGCCATGCCGGTAAAAAAAAATAATGAAACAATTGTGTTTTTGATACAATCATGATTCATGAGACAGATGTCTTTTATAATTGGAAGATCCTTTAGTCTTTTGGAACTGTTTTTCATCCTTGCAGAACGAGTGGAATCATACAGCTCGATTATCAAATTTTTATAAAAGGACCGAGCGCCGCCCCTATCGGTCGTTCTCGTTTCTGACAGGCAACCGTTGGGGGCGGTGCTATTCAAAAAACTTGATGATCGATTGACAGAGTAACCGCTGGGTGGCTGAACGGGTTCTTCATTGGTGGTTTCATGGAAAAACCAGATGATCGCGTACAAACAGGAAGAAATGGCATGCTGTTTGCTTATTTTACTGGGACAGAGCAAGGTATAGCAAAACGGATTGGTTTAATAATTGTAATGGATTAATAAAAGGAGATTAATAATGGCTGAAAAACTTGGTGTTTACAGATGTGAAAAATGTGGCAATATTGTTGAAATGCTTCATGCTGAAAAACCTAAGGTTCATTGCTGTAACCAGGAAATGACTCTTATAGAGCCCAACATTGTGGATGCGGCAAAAGAAAAGCATGTCCCTGTCATTGAAAAGATTGATGGCGGTTATCTGGTTAAAGTCGGCAGTGTGGCCCATCCCATGGAAGAAAAACACTATATTGAGTGGATAGAAATTAATGCGGATAATGTTGTTTACAGAAGATTCCTGAAACCAGGTGATGCACCTGAGGCAAAATTCCTCATTGATGCAGACAATATAACAGCCAGGGAATACTGCAATATACATGGGTTCTGGCGGTCATAAGCTCTGTCTGATTTGATGGTCAGGTTTTTGTTTCTGCTTTCTGGAGAGCGGGGCCAATCTGACTCCCTTATACTCGGTTCTCACTGTTCCTGACAGGCAACCGCTGGGGGCGCGGTATTCAAAAAACTTTATAATCCTGTTATAGTCTGCCCCCCTTGGGGCCTGATCATCAGTTCCACTCGATTATCGAGGTTCAGGGTTTTTTGTATAATTTTATAGTCCCCTGTTATCTGTGCTGCTGTTTTGGGCAGTCAGGACAGATAACAGGATAACAATGGAGGTGAACATGTCTGAAGAAACAGGTGCCGGTTGCGCACGGCCCACAGGTGGGCCTGTGGGAGAAGAAGCGACTGAGACAGAGACCCGTGAGCAAACAATGGAAAAAAAGGAGATAAAATCAATGATACAGGTTGGAAGAAAAGCACCGGATTTTACAGCACCAGGTTATCTGAAAGGTAAATTTATAAGCGAGAAGCTTTCTGATCATCTTGGGAAATGGGTGGTTCTTTGTTTTTATCCCGGTGATTTTACCTTTGTATGAGCCACTGAAATTTCAGCAGTTGCTGAAAAATATCCAGAGTTTCAGAAACTTGGGGTAGATATCCTCTCTATGAGTATTGACAGCATGTTTGTTCATAAGATGTGGAATGACCATGAGCTTCAGAAAATGGTTGACGGGGGTATTCCTTTTCCAATGCTGTCAGATGCCGGCGGAAAGGTCGGCAGAGTATATGGTGTGTTTGATGAGGACGCCGGTGTAGAGGCCCGGGGCCGGTTTATCATAGATCCTGACGGTGTTATTCAGGGATATGAGATCCTCTCTCCTCCAGTTGGCAGAAATATCAGCGAAACCTTAAGACAGATCCAGGCGTTTCAGTATGTTCGCCAGTCAAAGGGATCTGAAGCCACACCTTCAGGATGGAAGCCCGGAAAATTGACCCTTAAGCCGGGAGAGGATCTGGTGGGTAAAGTGTGTGAAATCTGGCAGACCAAAATGGCTTTTGAATAAGGGTGCTGAGCCGTATGTTCACACCAGGCAGCAGAGATCATGGGCCGGTTCGCAAAAGATATGCAAGATCAGGATAGAGGCGTTTGAAATTTTGTAATTTCATAGAAGAGAGTTCTTCTATATGCTGAAAAAAAAATGCGATACAAATATTGCAAGAACAATCAAGCTTGCAAGGCAGATGATCCAGCTTGCCCAGGAAGGTGACGCCCACAGGGAAGATCCTGCCTGCGGTGTTCTTTACGGCATTCTTCTTGATTCTGGATACAGGATTTTAAAACTTGCCACCCAGGAGAAGGAAAATCATATTAGAAAAGGCTGGTGGCAGAAAGATCTGGATGAAGATGGGTGTTAAAACAGGGTATTGATAAAACATGATGATGAGGAAGATCCGGTGTTGGTATCGGATCTTTCTTCTTTTATTTCAGGTTCTGCGCTGACAAACAGTGCAAAATCAGTCAAATGATTCACACTGAAAGCCACACTCAGATCCTTTGACGTTTCTATATCAAATATCCCATCCAATCGCCAGATTCCCTGGGCCGCATCATGCCATTTAGGAATGTGCTTTGTGTCATCGGTAACTGGTATAAACAGTCTGACCGGTGTGTCAAGCCCTGTCAGGTGCAGTACATTTCCAGCATTGTCTGTAAAAAAAGCACTGACCAGAAGTCCGTCCACAATATTGGTTACTTTTTCCGACCGGATGCAGAATTTAATTCGGTCATACCCGTATTTGTCTTTTATTTCGTTTAAGAGCTCAGGCGGGCATACTGCCTGGGGCTCGTTGTTCTCAATGTTTCCCAGGGTGAATTTGTTTTGAACCGCAGACAGATTGATTTGTTTTAAATTCAGTGTGATGGTGTTACTTTTAAGGGTTACATCTGTCATGTGAGCTGCTGCCTTGTCTGTAATCCTGCCCGTTAAATCATGAATATCTCTGATTTTTTCCGGTGAAAGCTCAATATTGCCCAGCTGGTGCCTTTCCAGCAGGGTGTTGAATATTTCATTCCCAACTTCAGAGCTCCTGACACCACAAACCTAATATATTGTTTTAACTGAAAATATTCAAATTTAGGATCGTAATTTTAAATGCATAAAAAAACCAGACAAATACCATATATTGTGCTTATTGTC
>JAYEJJ010000106.1:0-19113 GCA_034660495.1 Thermodesulfobacteriota bacterium
AAGACCTATGCTGTTGCTCTCGATTAAGTGCTTTTCAAAAACGCATAGGCTGAAAAGCACATCATAATCCGTCAATTCATCCCCTGAGCTAAAGACTCAGGGGTTTTCTTGCCGGTTTTTTATAAAAACTTTTAAACGCTTTGAATGTCATAAAAACGTCTGTTTTGCTGGATACTTCAAACGGAGAATGCATGGATAACACTGCCGGACCACAGTCAATGATATCCATTCCAAGGTTGGCCAGATATTTTGCAATGGTTCCGCCCCCGCCTTCGTCAATCTTTCCAAGCTCGCCGGTTTGCCATACCACTTTATTGTCATTGAACAATTTCCTGACCAGACCTGTAAACTCAGCACTGGCATCGCTGGAACCGCTTTTTCCCCGGGCGCCGGTAAATTTTGTGATGCAGACACCGTGGCCGAGTTTTGCCGCATTGGTTTTTTCATGGACATCCTTGAAGTTGGGGTCCATGGCAGCGTTTACATCGGCAGACAAAGCCTGGGAGTTGATTATGGCGGTTCTTAGATTTTTTTGACAGGGCTCTTTACAGGTCAGCTGGAGCAGGTCTGATATAAAATCCTGGAGGAAAAAGGATTTGGCTCCGGTATTTCCCTCGCTTCCAATTTCTTCCTTGTCAAAGAACAGGCCAATGGCTGTTTTCGACGGTCTGTCTGTTTCAATCAGGGCTTTGAGCTGGGTAAAGGCGCAGATACGGTCATCCTGGCCGTAAGCGCCGATCAGGGACCGGTCAAGCCCGATATCCCTTGCCCGTCCGGCAGGAACCACTTCAATCTCAGAGCTGACAAAATCTTCTTCCTGAATATTGTATGTGTCATACAATAATTTAAGGACCTGGAGTTTAAAGCGTTCTTTTATCTTGTCATCGCCAAGAACAAAACTGCCTGCAATCAGGTTTAATTTTTCACCCTCAAAGGCCTCTGAAAGCTTTTTGGTTTCCTGGGATTTGCCGGCAAGGTGGGGCAGCAGGTCAGATATGACAAACACCGGGTCATCCGGTGCTTCACCAATTGTAATGTCTATTTTTTCTCCATTGGCTTTAACCACAGTGCCGTGGAGGGCAAGGGGAACAGACAACCATTGATATTTGCGTATCCCGCCGTAGTAATGGGTTTTTAAAAGGGCAAGGTCTGTGTCTTCATAAAGGGGGTTCTGCTTGAGATCAAGCCTTGGAGAATCAATGTGGGAGCCGATAATGCGGCATCCCTCAGTCATGTCCCGGTCTCCGGTTATTGCAAGGGCAAGGGTTTTTCCCCTGAACAGAGAAAAGTATCTTTTCTGGTTCTTGTATTTTTCAGGGGCTTTTAAAGCGTTTTGTATATCTGTAAAACCGGCGGCTTCAGCCATTTTAACAATTTCTGATGCTGCGGCTCTTTCGGTTTTGGCCTTGTCCAGAAATACCTTGTATTCCTCAGAAAAGGAAAGGGCCTGGGTTAATTCCTTTTGACTTAATTCATCAATACAGAGCCTGTCTTTTTTAAAAAGGTGTTTCTGCAGCTTTTCTATTTCCTTTTTATTCATTTTTTCTCCCTTAAACACGTATACCTGATGGTCATATTTTTATGTCTGTTTTTTTTATGAAACAGCCGGTTAAGAGTCCCCGGCGGTTGCCTGTTAAAAACGTTGGGAACCAAAGGCGCTCTGACTTGTTGCCGGTCTTCTGCGCTGCACCAATGAAATATATTTCAATATGCCCCCATTGCCGCGTCTGGCCAGGAACATGGAAAAAACCAGGGCAATATGGGTATATTGTTTTTTTCCAGATCCTTGTTTTAACGTGATGCAGCTATTTAGTGTTTGAACGAAAACTCACCCATCTGCTGCGTTGCTTCAAAATTTTACCAAATTATATAATCGGGCCTCATGTACCTGAGTACACTCCGGTTTTAAAATTTCTTGCGCCTTGCACCTGGGCAAGTTTTCGTCCAAACACGGGGTTTTCGTTCAGACATTTATATGAAAGTCTTCATAACCAGTTAGAATAATTGACTTTCATTTTTTGTTGTGGCCGATGAGAATGACCATGCTCCGGCCATGCCGGTTATTTAAAAAGATAGAAAAATTGTGTTACCGCCTGTTTTATTTTATACTTTAACATCATCATTTTCCATTTGTCTGGAAAGGCAATGGGTGCAAAATCAATTTTTATTTTTACCATACATGTGTCAGGATTCTGGTGGTATTCTCTGTCAATGGTTTGACAGGGAAGTTTTATCACCCCCTCATAACTCATAATTGTTTCACTGCTTGAGGTTTTGTTGATAAAATTTGTTTTGTTTTTAACCGATTTAAGGCCTTTTTCTTCGAGCAGGGCCTTTATGGCATTATGCCTGGCCTGTACGTTTAATCTGTCTGCCCCGGTGCTGCTGTTTCCCCCTGCGGTTCCTGAAACCACCCATGGGAAAAATTTTTCCGATCTGAAATCGTTTTCTGCCGGAATCAGGATCAGATTTGATTTGTCCATTGTATTGCTGGCAAACCGAATGTCAAAGCGGGCGTAAAATATTTTGGTTTCCGGACTGCTTAAGGTTTTCCCGGGAAAAATAAGGAACCCCGTCAAAACAGCTGCTGAAAACGCGACAAGCTTAAAGGATAATGGTATGTATTTTGCAATGTTTGTTTTCCCAGATAAAGCACAGCGAAAAACAGCGAAGTATGTGAAAAAAAGTTTGTTCTTGTTCACCATGATTGAAAACGTGTGTTTAAAGATGTTAAACAGTTCAGTCGATATTAAAATCTACTACCATTAAATCAACTGAGTATATACAATAAACAACCAAAATACAAGGGATGAGTAAATGAAAGGGCAAACAATTCAAAACACAGGGGATGGAAAAATGAAATGGAAAATGAGTATGTGGGCTGTGCTTGCAGCCGCTGTTATAATGGTTACGATTACGGGATGCAGGTGTTTATGGTGCAGCCATCATAAGGGAAAATCTTCATTCGACTATCAGAGTGTTCTGGAAAAAAACAATTCTGAAAACAAAGTCGTTGTTTTCCGTGTCACTGGAAAAGGGCTTGCGCCTGAAACAGCCACTTTCAAAGGCCAGGCAATGATAATGGCAGAAAAGGCGGCTGTAGCAGACGGGTACCGGATGCTGGCAGAAAAACTCCGGGGGGTTTATATTGATGCCTATATGAAAACCAGCAACGGCACTGTGAATTATGATGTGGTGGAAACCCAGACCCACACCTGGCTGAGGGGGGCCAAAATCGTTGATATTGTCCGCTCAGACTTTGGGATTACTGAGGCTTACATGAATCTCAGGGTCAGGTTTAAAAAAAAGGATATGATCTGGTGGCCTGCCGGGATAAGTGACGGCAGTTCTTTTCAGTCAGGAACGGGGAGACACTCCCATTTGTCTGCCAGTACACCTGAATTATCAGGGCACACCAGCAGTCTGCCGTAATATTTCAGCCTGCAGGCAGAATTTTAAAGGGTAATGGTGACCGGGCAGATGTATCCAGATATACATTCAGAACAGGCATAAGGCGGAGGCGATTATGACCATTGTGCAGAAATACACAGGTTTTCTTTTATTGATTTTTATTTTACCCTGGTTTACCTGGGCGTGTTTTGCCGTGGACGGGGCAGCGTCAGAAAAAAAAGTTCCATCCCTGGAAAAAACAGATCCTCTCACACCCTTTTCAGGTGTATTGAATAATCAGGAAAGTGTAGAGTTTTTAAGGGATTTTCATACCAGGCTTGAAGAGGTTGAACAGGAGAGGGTATCAATAAAAAACAATCTGGACTGGATTGCCCTGAGAATCAGGCAAATGGAGGATCTCGATCGTTTTGTTCCCCAGTCCATGAGAAAAAGTCTGGCCTTTAAGAAAAATAAGCTTGCTGCCTTGAAAAAGCAGAAAATCCGTCTGGAAACCCTGCTGCACAGCCATCCAGACCTTGAGGCGTTACTTGAGAAGAAACAATGGGAATTTTCTGAAAGAAATATTGTAGACGATGAACACAGGGGGCTGCATGCCGAAAAAAAGATACCCGGCCCGGTACACAACAATGAAAAACAGCCTTATTCGAAAAAATTGAATATAGATGAACTGGAAGCTGAAATCCGTTCAAAAATAGAAAAATCCGACCTGGGTGCCTGGGTTGAGGTCATAACCAATCAGGGGTGCTTGAAACTTGAAACCAGGCTGCCTGTCCTTTTTGCCTCTGGCAGTGCGGTTATCGTCCAGGAGTATAAAGGGTTTTTTAAAAAGCTTGCTTCCCTGATTAAGGAATATGATATACGGGTGCTCGTGGACGGCTATGCTGACAAAGACAGTATTCATACTGAAACATATCCCTCCAATTTTGAACTGGGCGCTGCAAGAGCGGCTAATGTGGTCCATGAACTGATCCGCTGCGGCATAGAACCATCGGTTTTTACCATAGGGAGCTCAGGCCGGTACCGGCATCAGGCAAAAGGCATGTCAAAGCGGAAAACCCTTGAACGGCGCGCTGATCTGACAATTGTGATTTCTGGATAAATGTCTTGTTTTTTGCCAGTGCCTGTGATAATGAAGAAATCATGGCTGATACACATACATACTCAGATATGGAAAAATTTTACTTAAAAACATCAATGCTGCGGTGTTACGCCGTAATTCTGGTGTTGATGGTTAGCATGTGCATGTTTTCAGGATGCAGCGGCGGCAGTATCGTGGATGATCCTCTGACCCGCATCAGGGATTCCTTAAAGGGGGAGTCTGTTTATTCTGTTGTGCTTGATGATATGAAACAGGAAGGTGTTTTTTTTAAAGATTATTATCACAAATATTTGATTGTGCATCCAGACAAATCCAGAAGAACCGAATGGATCAAGGTGAATGAAAATTTTTATAAACTGAACCAGGATTTTCTGGGTATGGCACTTCTGACAAAGAAAGAAGGCGAAATTGAAACCACGCCGTCACCCCCTGGATATGATCTTGTGGGCGATCCAAAGTACGGACAGTGGCAAAAAGATTCCAGCGGCAGTTCTTTCTGGGAATTTTATGGAAAATATGCTTTGATTTCAACTCTTTTCGGAGGATGGTACCGGCCGGTATACCAGAATGATTACAGGGGATACCAGCAAAGCCGGTCAAGCAACCGCCCCTTTTTTGGAAGACAAAAAGAGTTTGGATCTTCAGGAAAGATTGTTAAAAGCAACCGCCCTGACTTTTTCTCCAGGCGCATGACCCGGAAAAGCTCATTTTCCGATAAACTGCAGAGCAGGATCGGCCGGTCAAAAACCACTGTCAGAAGCAGGTCCGGAGGATTTGGAAAATGATGCTGGATAGACTCATACAAGGTCTGATTTATATTTTTGTATTTTTTGTTCTTTTTTATGCGGGAAAATTGATATACACCCGGCTTCACAAGAATTTCAATTTGAACGTTGAGCTTGTTGAAAAGGACAACCCAGCGGTTTGTCTTGCCCTGACAGGATACTATGCCGCTCTGGTGCTTTCCATTGGCGGATCTGTTGTCGGTCCGTCCCACGGTATTATGGCGGATCTTATGGATCTTGTCATTTACGGGTGTTTAAGCATTGTGCTTTTAAATATATCTGTTTTTTTATGCGACTGGGTGATTCTTGGGCAGTTTAATATTAAAGACGAACTCATAAGGGACAGGAATCAGGGAACAGGTGCTGTGGTGTTTGGGACATGCATGGCCTCGGGCTTTGTGATTTACGGTTCTGTATCCGGGACAGGCGGCAGTGTGTTTACAGCTGCCGGCTACTGGGCCCTGGGTCAGCTGCTCCTGCTGGCAGCTGCAAAATTCTATAATTTCATCACCCCCTTTGATATCCATGAAGAAATAGAAAAAGACAATGTGGCAGCCGGTATTTCTGTTGGCGGCGCACTTCTGGCAGTCGGCATTGTTGTCGGTATGGCCGCTGAAGGCGATTTTGTTTCCTGGCGGGAAAATATACATGAATTTATCGCCTATTCTATTATCGGCCTGGTCTCCCTTCCCCTTATCAGGCTTGTAACAGACAAGCTTCTTGTTCCCGGAGTTTCCCTTTCCGATGAAATTCTCGGGTTAAAGCCTGACAAATCCATTGAACAGCGGGGTCCCAATACTGGTGCTTCCTATATTGAGGCGTTTGCCTATATTGCCGGTGCTTTTATTATTTACTGGTGTATCTGATTCTTCTACCGCATATCGGAAGTTCCCCCTGGCCTGTTCAGTCTCCTGCTTTTTTTGAAAACGGAGTGGACTATTTTTGAATCCTGATCAATCCCAAATGGATTCCTGCAGCAGATCCCTTCAAATCTCCCTGTTTGCCACGGGGTGTTCCGGTATTGTAGCCGAGTTTGTTCTATCCACCCTTGCCGCCTACCTTCTTGGAAATGCCGTGTTTCAGTGGACCATTGTGATGTCTTTTATGCTTTTTTCCATGGGACTTGGCAGCCGGGTCAGCAGAAATTTTTCTTTCCATCTTCTGGATTTTTTTATCCTGACAGAGTTTACCCTTTCCATCCTGTGCGCTGTTTCAAGTGCTGTTGCCTTCGGGGTTGCCGCCTACACTGAAGCCAGAAGTCTTATTATCTACGGTCTGTCCCTTGTTATCGGGTTTTTAATCGGCATGGAAATTCCCCTGGCCACACGTATAAACAGCCGGTATCAGGGGCTGAGAACCAATATATCATCAATCCTTGAAATGGACTACTTCGGCTCCCTCCTGGGCGGCCTTGTGTTTGCCTTTGTCCTTCTTCCCTTTCTGGGACTGGCCTATACCCCCATTGTCCTTGGAAGCATCAATTTTTCAGTGGCGGCCTGGCTTTTTTTTAAATTTAAGCATTTAATTGTTTTAAAAAAAACCATTTATTCGGTTTTTTTATCAGTTTTTGCAGCCCTGATTGTGTTGTCCTTAGGTGTTGAGCCCATCGTGCGGTATGGAGAACAGAAAAAGTACAAAGACAGGATTATTTTTGCCAGGCAGACAGAATTTCAAAGGATTGTCATCACCCAGTGGAAACAGTGGTACTGGCTGTACATCAACGGAGATGAGCAGTTTTCAACCTATGATGAGGAAAGATACCATGAGCCCCAGGTGCATCCTGCCATGAAAATTGCTGGGTCCTGCAGCAAAGTATTGATCCTTGGCGGGGGGGATGGTCTTGCAGCCAGGGAGGTTTTAAAATACAGCGAGGTCAGGCAGATCACCCTGGTAGATATTGATCCAGTGATCACAGATCTGGCTTTAAATCATCCAATCCTGTCCATGGCCAATCACGGGGCAATGGCTGATAAAAGAGTACAGGTTCACAACATGGATGCATCAGCCTTTTTGGAAATGGATGACAATTTATACAACGTGATTATCGTAGATCTGCCTGATCCGGATTCTGTGGATCTCATGCACCTTTATTCACTGGGATTTTATATGGATCTGAAAACAAGACTAGCAAGGGGCGGGGTTATGGTTACCCAGGCCACCAGTCCTTTTTTTGCAAGAAATGCGTTTCTCTGTATTAACAAAACCATGCAGGCAGCAGGGTTTTCAACCCTTCCCTATCATAACCAGGTGCCGACCCTGGGGCAGTGGGGGTGGATCATTGGTGTAAATCACAAGGATGCTTCTTCTGGATTGTTAAAAAAAACAGCCTCCCACCTGGAATTCAAGGATATCACCACCCGTTTTATCAATAACAGCGCCATGATTTCCATGATTCATTTTGGAAAGGGGCTGTTTGACAGTGAGGTTTCTGACCATATAAAGGTCAACAGACAATCTGACCCGGTTCTCCTTAACTACTACACCAGAGGCTCCTGGGGCATTTATTAAGCTTTAATGGAAAACAGCTGCGGTCATGTTTTAAAAATTAAACCGGCACCCTATTTCAAAGATGCGTCCCTGCTCTGTCAACTGGGAGGACTGCAGATGGTTTCTTACCATATAAAGATATCTTTCATCGGCAATATTTTCACATCTTAAAAAAATCGCCTGTTTCTTTTTTCCAAACTGCTTTTCAATATCAATACTGCCTGTGACAAAGGAATCTCCTTTTAGGCGATACCCCTTTTTATCATCCTGGTCTACGCACCATACATTGGTTTTTATGGTCAGACCGGAGGGATGAACCCAGTTTATTCCAGCTTTGATTTCACTGTCCAGACGTTCTGTATCCGGGTTGTCCGAGCGGATTTCAAATATATCACAGGCAAGAGACATCCCAATCTGATCTGTGAGAAGCTGTTCATAGACAAAGGAAAACCCCACTCTGTCTTCGCTGTCCCAGAAGACCGGTTCAGGTTCAATGGGGGTGAACAGTGAGGGATAGGAAATATCATAATCGTAGATTTCTAAACGTGTGAAAATATCAGTGTTCCAGGTGCAGTCCCACCCAAAGGCAAAGGTTCTGTTACAGGTGCCTGGAAGGGTGCCAAGCCCCCTGCCAAATCCAGCCGCTTCCACAGGCTGCAGGGAGCCGTTCAAATAATCCGGGTCCAGTTCCTTGAACCAGGCCGCCCTGAGCCGGTGTTTTCTGCTGATATCCCAGATAGCTCCGATATGGGGAAGCAGCTCATTTCTGTCCGTGCGTCTTCTGTTTTCATCCAGCTCTATATTGTCCATACCTGACCATCCCAGACCCAGATCAATGATGACATCCGGTGAGATATGCCAGAGATCCCGTGTATAAATCCGGGTTTCCCGGATGTCAAAGTCGTCATTGCGTGAAAAGAGATGATTTTTGTAAATATCAGGAGAAAATACAATCGTTTGCATTTTCTCAACATCCGTGTTTTTGTTGTAAAAGGAAACACCGAAATTCAGCCGGTGGCTGCGGGTGCGGATAAGGTCTGTTAATTCAAAACGGCCTACCCTGATATCTCTGGATATCTCAGAATATAAATTTTCTTCTATATCAGGGTCTTTGATAAATTTATTGTTCAGCTGTTCAAATCTATAGTGGTCCAAAGAGCGTTTTTCTCCCTGAAAGAGACAGAGCAGATGGCTGTCAGTGCCGTGCTTAAAATGATATCCAGCTGTCAGGGAATAATAATTGTTGTCCTGATCTCTGTCTATGGGGGTGAGGTCACCATTCTGGCGTGGATAGGTGTCTTCCTGGTCAATGGTCCCCCCTATAATTTGAGCGGCCAGCTCATGCCCCACACTTAAAGCGTGCTTGACGCTTAAAATTCCACTGATTTTATCCCGTCCAGTGCCCTCTGTGAATCCGTCAGTGGTTGAGGAAAGAAGGTCAAAGGCATAGGCGGTTTGACTGCAGCCCCCGTAAAAATTCACCCTGCCTGCAGCTGAATCCTCATTTCCGGCACTGGCAGAAAGGGTGGTTTTAAAATCAGGCTTGTCCATGAGGCTGTAATAATCGGAGTAAGTCAAATAGGTGTTGGCGTTCACTGGTTTTAATAATAATTCCCGTTTTGAATCGCCTATTGTGGCCGGACTTATATTATCTGCCTCAATGGATCTGACGGCTCTGAACATATAGGCGCTGCTGCTGGCCGGATCCTGCCATACCGCAGAATCCCCCATATATTCCGCTCTGTTGTAAAGTCCCAGCTGGGAAAATGCCCAGGCCGTATTGATGTTTTTTATGGATGCATCCTTGTCCAGCAGATATCTGGACCGGGTCATTAATCTATTGTTATTCAGCTCAACTGCCCTGTCCAGTGATCTGATGGCTGCCCCGGGCATGAAGGTATCAGATTGTATGGCAGCCAGGTAAAGATAGGGAGTCGGATCATTGGGATCCAGCTGGGAGGCCCGCTTCAGTTCAGCCATGGCCTGGGTCCGTTCCCCTGTTTCCAGCAGGGCCTTGCCAAGGTAGTTGTGGGGATAGGCCGCCATGGGATCCATCAGGGACGCATTTTCCATATTTTTCAGGGCCTGAATCGTTTTCCCGGTTTTAAACTGGGCAAGGCCCAGCCCAAGATAGGCTTTGGACAGATCATTCTGTTTTTCAAGGGCGGTTTTAAACAAAGCCTCAGCCTTCAGATAGTCGTAGTGCATCAGCGCAATATATCCTTTGAGCATGACCACCACCGGGTCATTTTGGTTTCCCGGGAATGCATTGATTCTGTCTGAGGCCTGTTTCAGCCGGTCCAGACCCAGCAGGAGCTCAACACATCTGACAAGGGCCGGCACTGACGCATTGTCTGCTTCAACAGCGTTTAAAGCCTGTTCATATCCTTTTTCAAATTTTCCCTTGGTCTGGTAACAGGTGGCCAGCATCACGCGGGCAGATGCGGACCGGGGATTTTCAAACGCAGCCTGTTCAGCCAGTTCAAAGGCCTTTTCAATATTGTTGTGCATCAGGGCTGTCAAAGCCTGCTGGGCAGGCAGAGGAATTTCCTTTTCCCCGGGGCCCTTTATCATGGGGGTCAGCAGAAGCCACTGGGCGGCCTGTTCAGGATTGAGAAGCGGGGTCAGCCTGGGCGGGGTGTTTTTGAAAACAGAGATTTTCTGTCCTCTTTCAGCTTCGGCCCGGCCAAAGTCGTTTGCGCACAGCAGCCGGCCTTCCAGAATGGTAATATGCGAGGTGCCGTCCGCGCTGACCTCAAAGGCGGCCTCGGTGCCCCTGATACTTGCTGAAATAACAGGGGTGTTGATGTCAGGCTTGTTGGTTTCCCGTTTGTTTCTGACCCAGAGTTTTCCCTGAAGAAAGTTTAATATGGATTTTTTCAATGAGCTTTTATCATTGGGTTCTGCGCCCACCGAATGGATGTTGAGAATGGAATCGGCATCCATACGGATCTGGGAACGGTCTTTCAGCATTACGGCAGCTTCACTGTTCGGGCCGGTTTTCAAAAACACCCCCTGGCTGAACGTTTTTTTACGCTTTACCGGCTGCCATGTGTTTCCCTGATCAACGGAATAGTACAATTGCCCCTTACAGTGAATCAGGGTTGCGGCAGCTGGACTGTCTGCCAGTGCCAGGCAGGGGGTGATGAGTAAATAAACAGCAGAAAACCATAAAAACAAAAAGGATTTTGACACCAGATTCTCCATAATCATCTCCTTCGTTCTCGTTCCTGACAGGTAACCGTTGGGGGCGGCACTCTCCTGTTGGCTGCGCGTCTTCGACCCATGCTTCGTTGTGTCCGCCAGGACATGTGGGTTTATAAGAAACTTGAAACAAGATACAAGAAACAAGACGCGGTATAATTCAAGTTTCATGGTTTGTTGTGATGCTGCGCATCATGTGGGTTATATAAAAGCCATCAGCCGTCAGCCACCAGTACTCAGCTAAAATCTAACAGCTTTCATGCTTTGTTGTGCCTGTCAAGGCATGGCCGTAATATGAAACAACCGGATTCTCAGTGGAATAAGTTTTATTTGGTTTCCATATCCCAGACCCCGTCCCAGTTTTCATCCGGCGGATTATTTCTGAAAATGTTTTCATACCGGTTCAGGAAAACAGCAGCAGGACCGTCCTCTGGGTTGTATTCCAGCACTTTTTTAAACCATGTCACACATTGATCCCAGTTTCTGGCGCGGTAGGCTTCAAGTCCTGCGGTAAATGCAGTGATAATTTTTTTTTGCAGGTCAGATACAGGTTCTCCTGAAATTAATTCATATATTTTAATGGCTTTTTTTTTCCCTTTAACCCGGATCAGATCCAGTTCCCGGCAGACAAAATCATGTGTCAGGGCCTGTTTTGTTTTTTCAGAAATAATAATGGAAACCCCGTATATTTTTGTGACCCCTTCAAGACGTGATGACAGGTTGACATTGTCGCCGATGACAGTATAGTCAAATCTCAGGGAAGATCCAAGATTGCCTGCAATCATTTCTCCGGTGGCTATGCCGATACCAGTTTTTAATTTTTTCCAGCGGCTTATCTGGTTGAGGCGGTCCACCATTTCAAGGGCAGTAAAACAGGCCTGGTCTGCATGGTTTTCCATGGAAACCGGTGCTCCGAAAATCACCATGATGGCATCTCCGATGTATTTGTCCAGAGTGCCCCGGTGGTTGTAGACAATGGTTGTCATTTCCTTGAAATAATCGTTTAAAAATTGAACCAGTGCTTCAGCCGGCATATTTTCTGATATGGCCGTAAAGTTTCTGATATCGGAGAACAATACGCTTAATATTTTTTTTTCACCTCCGAGTTTTAAAGACTCATAATTTCTGGTAATGGTATTAACCACTTCAGGGGCCACGTAGCTTGAAAAGGCCTTGCGCAGTTTCAGCCTTTCCATATAACTGGCCCGGAATTCATTTATCCCTAAAAAAATCCCATTTGCAGTAATGGCTGCAGTTCCTGGAAGGATTTCCAAAATAATTCTGCCGGTATGAAAACATAACAGAGAAGTCACCGACAAAAGGGCAATTCCCAGAAAAAAGCAGAACGTCAGCCATATGGGCTGTTTTCTCACCCAGAAAAGTGAAACAGCCAGAAAATAAAACAAGAGCCATTTGACTGAATGGGTGAAATGTTTTATTGGATAGTGGTTTATCATTGTGTTGATAATATTGCCCTGGATTTCAACCCCGAACATCATTTTTCTGGTAAACCGCAAAAAAGGGGTGGGATAGGCATCTGCACCGCTCTGGACTTCTACAGCCGAGTCTGCATGCAGCCCGATCAATACGATTTTATTTTTAAATATGCCGGGATCCACCATATCGTTTAACACCTGGTAAAAGGATACTTTTTTTAATGTACCTGGTTTTCCTATAAAATCAATATGAAACATGTCGGGCGGCTGGGCAGTTGAGTGGCCTGAAGACGTTTTTGCCGTTGTTGCCGCGGGATAGCGGGCCGTTTCCACTGCAGCACTGGCCAGGCTCAAACGGCTGTAGATCTGGTAAAGCCCTTTTCTTATTGAACCATCAATGTCTGGTTTCAGATTGACCATGCCGGTGTGTGCAGCAGCGTTTTTTAAAACCGGTATGGGTTCTTCAATAAAAATATGTTCATATCCCTGACGCTGGGTTCTGGCCAGATTTGCCCCGAGAACCACATTTCCCGCCTTTTGTATGGACGCGGCAAAAACAGTGTCCATGGCTGGATTCTGTGAGGGTTCGGGAAAAAGAATATCAAAGACAATCACGTCAGCGCCTGCCCGGCTGACCTTGTCCACTATATCGGCATGGAGATTTCTAGGCCAGGGCCATCTTATTTTCAGCTGCTGAAAAGAGGGTTCGTCTATGGCAATGATGATAACCTTATCTTTACCTCCACGGTCCGGGGTTAAGGTGTAGAGAATATCCTGCCAGGCCAGATCAGCATGTTTGAACAGGGGATGCCAGTTCCACAGGCTAAGAATAAGCAGGGGCAGCAGCAGCGGAATGGCAGAAACAGAAATTTTCTTCAAGGGGTCCCCACTGCAGTGTAGAGAAACTGACAGCCCACCGGATCATTGCTGTAGAATTTGACATCTATCAGGGTGTCATTGTTGTAATCTGCAAATTCAAATCCCAGATGATTGTATACAAACCCGCTGTTCTGCTGAATCTGAGTGTAGTCAATCCCGGTTAACGGCTCAAAAACATAATCCGGCTTTAAACCCCAGGCTTCAATGCTCAGCACTCCGTTGTTTCTGTTGATTGTGATGGCACTTTCCGGCAGCAGGGAATCGAGACAGGTCAGAAGGGCTTCTTCTGCCATGATCATGGGCGGCATCAGCTGGGAAGTTCCGTTTTCATATTCCACAAGGACAGAATAGGCGTAAGCAGCTGTATCATTACCGCCGGTACCGGTAAAGCTGACACTGTCGCCTGCTGCACCGAATTTTTTCAGCGATGCCAGCCTTGGCAGATTTGCCGGAACAGACGCTGCCGGCATGATTTCCCATCCCATGCCCATGGATAGATAGAAATTGTCATATTCCAGGCTTAAACGGCCTTTGTCGTCAAATACCGGGGTCATGTCAAAGGTATTGACAATCTGGGCGATCATTGACAGGGCATCTGCTGATGCCGGGTAAAGCCTGACGTTGAAATTGTCGTTAATAACTATGATGGATCCGTCCGCTGTTCCATGAAACCCGCTGGGAAGATAATTGGAGCCCACGCTGAATTCATTGAGAACCACGCCCAGCTCCGCCTGTTGCAGTCCGATACTCATGTTTCCGCTGAAGGTATCAATATTGTTCATTTGAAATATTGGATTGCTTCCCGGGGCACCTGCCATGTCTCCTGTACCACAGGTCTTACAGGGAAGTGTCCGAAAGGGGGGCAAGGCATAATTTTCAGCAGAGGCAGCCATTGAATTGTTGAGCATGTCAATTAAAAGGTCTGCAATGGAAAAGGTCTCCTGGGTGTTGATATCTTTTTTAATGAGTTTTTTCACATCATTGATTTTTGGAAACGCCGCCTGAATTTTATAAAGATCGGTTTCAGAAACCCCTTTCTTTTGGGCTGAATCTTCCAGAAGAGATCTGTCCGGTTCAAATATCACATCAACGTTAATCCCTGAAGCTGCCAGCACGGCCAGTAAAATTTTGGGATTTGTTGAAAAATACGCTTTAGCTTTCTGGGGATCTGATTGAATTTCCTGTATTTCAGCATCTGACAGACCTTTTTTTGACAAAATGTCATACAGGGCAATGCGCAAAGAACTGCCGGATATGGACTGAATATCATCAATTGCTTTATGGGTAAGGGGCACATCGTTTTGGGCAGATGCAGAGACAAGACTTTCAATCTCACTTATAATGGATTCAGTGTTTTCTGTATCTGCACTGCCCTGGGTTTCAAAAAAGGCAAGGCGCTCATTAGTACTGGCAGTTAATGATTCAGTCAGGGTTTCAGCTACCTGTATTATTTTTTCCCTGGTTTCTTCTGGTGCATTGTGAATGGACTGCAGGGCATTCTGGAGGATGTCACGGCTCTGACTGATCAGGTCCGGAAGCAGGGAAGGGGTGCCTGCAGACTGGGTGCTTTGGTTCAGATAGGTCAGTTCCTGGACTATACGGGTTTCATCCAGGTTCTCAATGACCTCAACCTGGGCGGTTTTTTTTATCTGTGATCCGTTCTGGCCGGTGACGGTCACCATAACCGTATACGTTCCTGGGTGAGTGTATTCATGGGAAACGGGTTTGAGGGTATCTGACAGGGATGTTCCGTCCCCAAAGTCGTAAAATATATAAAAAGGGGGTTCCCCCTTGAGTATGTTTGTGTAAAAACGTGTGGTCAGCGGTGCAAAGCCTTTTTCATTGTCAGTTTCAAGCTCTATATGAAGCTCTGTTTGGCTTTGTTCCTCTTTAATGGCTTCTACTTGACATGTTTCTGTTACCTCAGAACCGTTCAGATCAGTTACGGTAACTTTGACTGAGTAAATGCCTGGTTCTGTATATTCATGGGAAACTTCTTTATTTGTATCTGACAGAGAAGATCCGTCCATAGACAGGGAGGTTCCGTCCCCAAAGTCGTAAAATATATGAAAAGGGGGTTCCCCCTTGAGTATGTTTGTGTAAAAACGTGTGGTCAGCGGTGCAAAGCCTTTTTCATTGTCAGTTTCAAGCTCTATATCCAGATCCTCCGGGGGGTGAATTTCTTCTATATGAACTGTGGTGGTGCAGAAACATTCCCCCTGGTCGCTGGAGACAGTGTATTGAACCGTGTATGTGCCCGGCGCATCATAGGTATGGGAATTGAGAAAGGGGTAGGGCTTGTTCGATATGTTTCCGTCCCCAAAATCCCATTGTGCCTTAACAGAGCTCAGGCTTGACACATCAAGGCTGACCTTAAAGGAAATTGTCAGGGGAGAGACATCAACGGCAGGCTCTGAGGATAATTCACAGGTGATTGCATGCCCTGTGTCTGCCAATGTTAAAAAACCTGTGATGAAAATCCCCGTTATTATAAACAGATTTAATAGATGTTTCAAAATATTACCCTCTTGTTTCCTGGTTGCAGCATTTGCCCCAGGCCGATATTTTTGAATGGTTGAAATTTATTTTAAACTGCATTCTCCCCGGTAGTACTGCCAGACTTCGCATTTTTTACCTGTGTCCGGGTTGACGCATAAATAGCCTCTGGTGACCCCCTGCTCAATGATGGGCTGCAGTTTAAATCCGTCTTTTATGCATTGTTTTGCAGCAGGGTTGGCCAGTTTAGAGGTCAGGGCTTCCCTGTTTTCCTGCACAGGTGAGGTGTCGCTGGTTTTGGGTTCAGTTCCCGTGCATGCCGGGGTCATGAGCCAGAAAACAGTCAGAATCAGGAAGAATCTGCAAATTGATATAATTTTCTTATTTTTCATTTAAGTTCCCTTTGCAGGGCATGGCGTTTTTCTCTGAAGATGGAAAAACCAGGCTTGAATATGCAGATATCTTTTTTTTCGGCTTAAGATCATTCTGTTCCAGTTTTTTTATAGCCTGATTTTTTGTATCACTTACAGGTGAGCCTGATATGTCATACCTGTCTTCTGAAATCTTCACTTTACCAAGGATCTGATACTCAGATGGGAGTTTTTTGCCATTGTATGCCCTGCCGTTTAAGCTGTTTTCCCGGTATATTTCTGTATTGCTGTATCTTTCAGCTTTTGTGGACGCTGTACCGTATCCGTATACAGCAACCGTGCCCCAGCTGTAGGAGCCGTTGTTGAGTTCATTGCTTTCATTAACCGTGTTCAGATCATCCACCCACAGGGCCATATAATAAGTTCCCCGCGGTACAGATGAGCCAAAAAAATCCTGGTAAAGATTAAACTCTGCTGCTGAGAAATAATCCCTGTAAATAGAATGATCCGGTTCAAGGGGGTATCCCGCAGATTCATAAAACAGAATAATTTCATTGCCGTTGCCGATGACCTGGTCGCGGTCCAGGATAAGATTAATATCCCAGTCAGTATTGGTCACAGTCCCGTTTCCTGTGTTGTAGACATTATAGGTTAAGGTGCCAATGCCGTAATAGTCCCACTCCGCGTACCATGTATTGACATTTAGATCAGGAAGGGAGCTGGTAATGGAAATGGTATGGTCACCTATAGAAATATTATCATTTTCATTGGATTCGGCTATCATATCCAGATCATCCACCCAGAGCGCCATATAATAGGTTCCCTGTTCAAGCTGGTCTGGAAACTGGAATGAAATGGAATTCCCTTTAGCCTCATCCCGGAAGGCAGATTCTCCAGGCTCAAGCTCAAAGGGGATTCTTTCATATATAATATAATAGTCACTGCTGGTGATTTTTTGGTTAGCTGAGAGCATTAAATTTATTTCCGCACCTGCTGGAGCCGTACCGGTACCGGTATTTTTAACGGTATAGTTCAGGGTGCCTGTTCCCCTGGGTCTGGGATCATAGCTGGCATCCCATGTCTCAATGGTGAGATTGGGCAGGGTGGAGTAATCCGGCTCCGGTATTGTTGGGTCTTCTGGATCCGGTGTGGTCTGATTTTCAGCATCCTCCAGGACATAAGCCTCGGAAAGGATTTCCTGGGCGGCAAAGTCATAGGGCAGCCAGAAAAAACCATTGTCTCCCCAGTTCTGACTCCAGGAATTGATTACCTTGAATGCGCCGTTGTACCGGCTGTCATCATATCCCACAATGGTTACGGCATGGCCTCCCAAATCCTGCCCTTCTTTGGTATTGTAGACTGAGTTTTCCCCTTTAAGGTTCATCAGGCTCTGATAAACTTTAATACCGGCCACTACTGCCTTTTTATTGGCCAGGGCAGCCTTGATCGGGGAAGTTCCTTCTGCTCTGGACCAGCTCACGGCTTTATACAGTGAAGCCTCTGAAAACGCACTACTGGATGGCTGGGTAAGATAGTCCTGGTGTGAATAGGGCATGGTGTTCAGGGTGGCAGTCCCTTTATTAACAATCAAATCCAGGGCTTCATTGATATATGAGCCTTCATCTCTTCCGTAGTTGATCTGGTTGTAGAGAAAAGCAGGACTGAAAAGATGGGAGGGGGTATTCAGTGCCCATCCGATTTCTACTTTTTCCTGGTAGGATTTTAAGGCATAGGCCACGGCCCATCCCACACAGCTGGACTGCCGTCCCTGGTCTCCTGGGGAGGGGAAATTTGAACTCAGATCAACAGACCTGGGCTGGGAAGGATCGGAATTTATGGCGCCCAGCAGGTCACTGTAATAGGTGCTTAATTTAAATTCGGCATAATCTTTAGGTTCAATATCATTTTTCCCGGTTTCCTTGTCTTCCTCTGAAAGATAGGTGACCTGGATGGTGACTGCTGCGGCATCGCTGTACAGCATGCCGTCGGTTACCCGGTAGGAAATGGAAAAAGTATCATTGCCCGAGGGCTCATGGGTCAGGTACAGCATGCCGGTATTTGGATTGACATAGGCATCCGCATACCCTGTGCCGCTCACCGGGGATGCAAGTTCATATAGAATGGTATCATTGTCCGGGTCCCTTCCGGAAAGCTGCTGATGAATATACGGGACAGTGGAATACACACTCAGGGAGATGGGTTCTGCAATGGGTCTGTGATTTTCAGTGGTGCCGGCCTGGGTGATGCCGGTAAGTTTCCAGTACAGTCCGCTAATGCCTGTGCCCTGGTATTCAAGGGTTAATGCGTAATTAATACCTGCGTATTCTGCGCAGTAAACTTGAATATCCCAGTGGTTTGTCTCGGAGGACACAAAAGCAGACGACGTAGTCCCGGGGGATGCGGCTTCAATACTGTTCAGTCTGAAATACAGATTCTGACTGTCCTGGGCATTGTAGAAACGGGACAGGGAAATGTTAAACCGGGAGCTCATTAAATCAGCGCAGGGAAAATGAATGCTGAGATTTTCCAGTCCTCCCTGAATGGTTCCGCATCCGGCCCAGACCTGAGGCGAAATTAAAGATAACAAAAGAATTAATGTTAATAATAATTTTTTCATTTTAATCCCTCCGTCCGGCAGGATGCCTGAAGTAATGGTAAAATGTTTCCATGATGCCCTGAGTTTATATGAAAGCCATCAGCCGTCAGCCATCAGTACTCAGCTAAAGGCTAAAGGCTAACAGCTAAAGGCTAACAGCTAAAGGCTAACAGCTAAAAGCTGACAGCTTTCATGCTTTGTTGTGCCTGTCAAGGCATGGCCGTTTATAAAAAACCGGCAAGAAAACCCCTGAGTCTTTAGCTCAGGGGATGAATTGACGGATTATGATGTGCTTTTCAGCCTATGCGTTTTTGAAAAGCACTTAATCGAGAGCAACAGCATAGGTCTT
>JAYEJJ010000107.1:0-4243 GCA_034660495.1 Thermodesulfobacteriota bacterium
TTCCCTGCCAGGCGTTGCGACAATCAAGCTGTTTGAGGACCAGTGGCCGCAGGTCGCCGATTTTTAGCCTGGCAGGGAAAAAGTCCTCCGTCGTTCTCGTTCCTGACAGGCAACCGCTGGGGGCGGCACTCTCCTGTTTCATGCTTTGTTGTGTCCGCCAATACATGTGGGTTATACGGAAATATTGAGATTTTTTCCGGTTTCAGGATCTGGGGAAGTGACCCTGGCATAGGCCTGTGTGCCTGATTTAAAGGGGTCCAGACCGCTGTCATCGGATTTGTTTTGCTTAGTCCTGAGGGCCATGAGTTCAGCACTGGCCTTTATGGCTTGGGCTGAGGCCTTTGCTGCAACGGCTCTGTCCTGGGATGACGGGTCAACCGGCGCCAGGGCTGCCTGACGGACTTTTCTCATCTTTTCAGCGGTTGCTTCTGGATCACCTGGAACCGGAGAGGTGTCAATGGAAACCTCTCCGGCAACGGCGTAGTTTCTGCCGTCAGGCCCTTTTTTATATTCCAGGCGGGCGCCCGAGGTGATATACCGGCCGCCGGCGGCAATGTGCGCCATTTCATGCCGCCTGACAGCGGCATCTGTTTTTTTGAGCTCTTCTACCAGCCGAAGCTCCTGCTCACTCAGCTTGAGGCTGGATTCTGCTGTTTTAACGGGTTTTTGTCCTGGATCTTGAGCCTTGTCCGAATTTTTTGAGGAATTGTCCGGGGCAGTGGCTTTTTCAGAACCGGGAGATGAAACTGCAGGGTGAAACCCGATTCCTGCAAATTGTGATCCATATATGGATGTATTAATATTCATGGTCAAACCCCTGCCCTTGGATTGATAACATGAAGTGCCTGCACCAGAATAGAACTGAGTCAGGCTTGTGTTTTTGGCGTTATCGACAACAGCCGGTATGAAGCCAGGACGGCACAGAAAATGTTTTAACCCGGACCTGACCCCTCACAGAAAAAATTTTAATCATGACTTTTCAATAATAATATTTCTTAAGGGATTTGGCAAGTTTAATTTTTTTTTACAAACCAGTCCCCTGAAGGGTCGTAAACAGCCGGATACGCCCGGATAAAATCTAAAATGGCAGGGATTGCCGGGCTGTCTGTCATCAGATTGAAAACCAGGAATCTGAATACAGCAAAGGTATCAATGGTATTGTCTGAAATAAGCCTTTCAAATAAATTCCCAAAATCCGCATTTTTATGCGTTGGTATCCGTTTTTCCATTTCATTCCGGGTTAGAAATCTGATGATTTTAAGGGACAGGGGATGGCTTTTTGTATAGGTATAACTTGCCTCAAGGAAGAAGGACAGGGCATAAAGCTTGGCAGACAGGCATTTGTCAGGATCCAGCATGTCGTAATATGCCTGGATTCGAACCTGATTTTTGCTTTGGTCCATGCTTTGATTCTTGCCTTGATCCATGCTTTGGTCCATGCTTTGATTCTTGCCTTGATCCATGCTTTGGTCCCTGGTCTGAGTCTGGTTTGGGATCTGGTTTGGGGTCTGGGGGGTGTTCCTTCCAGTCAATGTTTTTGAACTGCAGGGATGTGTCTGCTTTTTTTTGAGTTTTTCAATGGCCACAGGAGCTATTTTTTTTCTCTGGAGGCGGGCCTTTTCCATGAAAACCGTAAAATACTCTTTAATTCCCCTCATCCCCGGGGGAGTAAGATCGTAACTTCCATTGTCCAGGAGAAGGGTGGCTGTCTGGGCGGTGACCAGAGTTTGCCTGTATTTTTTTGTTTTGTTCTGATCATAGATTTCCATGGGTTTAAAATAATCCACGGCAAGGGCATCCCGCCCGCTTTTTTTTACCGGGAAAAAAGAGGTGGCTGAGGTAACCGGTATTTTATCGTGGCCAAAGGGATACAATGCACTGGTAAAGGTTGGAATCACAATATAGGCACCGTCAGGGGTGATTTCAGTGCCGTAGCTGTCAGTTATGGAGGGTTTTACACTGGTGAAGTCTTCATCAAGACCTGCGGGAATCAGAAGCTCATCCAGATCATGCTGTTTGGGTATGGTGGTGTGTATTTCTTTTTCCAGGGCAGTGATTCTTTTTTTGTTCTTGTTTGTAACGCTGACAGAGAGATTTGCCCTGGATCTGACCAGTTCCTTTAGAATTGTTTTACTACCCCGTGGCATTTTGGTTAACAGATTGTAATTCAGGGAAAGGCCGTCTGCAAATGATATAACATCCCTGATGGTGGTATTGTTTTCCCGCCAGTCAAGGGGGTCAGATGCCCCGTATAGGCAGGTATCCCGGTTCCCTTGGGCGGCAATGCCGGTGAGGATGTCTGTTACGGCAGTAAAGGAAAAACTGGATCTGACCTTTGGCAGGGCCCATTCATTGCACCGCCGGCAGAAGTTACTGCACCCTTTGGTCAACTGGAAGTTGATAAGGGTTTTGTAAAGCAGGTCTTCCTGGTTTTTGGATAAGCCAAGTTTTTTTTTCCAGTTTTCAAGGCTTATGAATGTATTTTGGGGATCGGCCTTTTTTACAGAGGTGTGCACCATACAGGAGAGGCGGTTACAGGCGGAATCTGCAGGGGGGGTGCCGGGGGCTGTTTTTTCAGGGGAGAATCTTTTATGGATCAACCGGACATGATTGAGCATTTTTTCATAATTTTCTGAAAAATACTCCTGAGTGCCTGCATGGCTGCAGATTCTATCGAGTATTTCATCTGCCTGTGGGTGGTCTTTTTCATAAAGGGCGGCCAGGTATCTGTTTTTTTCTTTTTTAAGAAATTTTTCTCTTTCCGCTGTGGTGTCTCCTGTTCGCTCACCTGTTGTAATGTGCTGCTTATTCAACATATGGTATATGCATAAAAAGATTATATGTCAGTGTAAGGGGTCTTCGAAAAAACAATCCACGCATTTTGCTTGTCTTTTTGCCCGTCTCCTGCGTTGCGCCAATGGGACATATTGTTTCTGTTAAAGCCTGTTGCATGGGATACTGGCAAGCATCTTTTCAAGTTCGTCGTCCAGGATGTCCCTGAATTTGTTTTCTGGATAGTGCCGGCTGCAGGACCTGCAGAACAGAAAAACCCTGGTTCAGTTTTTTTTCAGTACAAGCCTGCTGTTACACCAGGGGCATCTTGCGTTAAGATCATTCATCTGCCAATGTCTCCTCTTTTATATTTACCGGTTCAGTTCAATATTTTTTTCATAATACAAGGTATTTTAAACTATAAAACAGAAAAAAGACAAGTCAATTCCATGATTCTGGCTAAAAAGCAATTATATCAAATGATGTCATCGATGTCTGTGCCCGGCCCGGGTAAAAATAAAGGGTGAAGGATTGTGTTGATTGTCATAAAAGGGTACGTTATAGAGGAGTCACGGAGGAAAAATTATGTTTCCTTTTTTCGGCAGGACTTCCTTGGGAATTTGTGAAATATAATCTTAAGTTGATTTTTGCAGACATCTTAAGTATCATTAAAATTTGGGCAACTCGCAACATAATGCAAGCATGGTTGAGTTTAGATCACTGTAAGATGGGTGAGTTTTGGAATCCGCCATAATAAAGATCATAAAATTCTAAATCTTTGTTTATGTGGTCAGATAATATCCAAATTTTCAAGGTAGACGGAACCACATATTAACTTGTTATAGATGTTCGCAAGTGAACTGATACCAATCTTACCTTCCGATTATAAGAGGAAGGACTCAATCCATATGCGAAGACCTATAGCTCGTGATGAAATATTAGAAATAACATGGCTGATGGAATGGATATTGTAGAGAAGCATCTACTTGAACGGAAGCTTTTTGGTATTTGGGAGATAGTCAGTGATGATTATCCTTCGACCGTCGAAGCATATGTTCTCAGTTTGGAAGGTTTTTTTCTTGAGATAGAAACGATGCTTGATAGCTCTGCAACAGGAATTGCCAGTTGGCATTATCAAGCCGATTTTCCTGAAGATATAAGGCCTGGTTGTTTTTGTAATGATGTGTCCCATGATACCCCGTACTCTGAGTTTCTCGGAAAGCGATTGTCAAAATGTCGTTTATTGATTGGTGAAAATGATAATTGGGAGGGATTGCTGTTAGATTTTGACACTTCCCCAAGTCTTATTTATTCCAGAAGATTGCTCCCTTTTAATTTTTACATTGAAACTCGATTATCAAGTTTTTTCTCGAACCCTGTAAACACTGGGGGTAAAAATGAGGCGGTTTTATATAAATATTTCATTTAAAATCATAAGTAGCTGATATTGCTGAAGAACAAAAAATGTACC
>JAYEJJ010000108.1:0-4227 GCA_034660495.1 Thermodesulfobacteriota bacterium
AAACAAAGACAATAAGCACAATATATGGTATTTGTCTGGTTTTTTTATGCATTTAAAATTACGATCCTAAATTTGAATATTTTCAGTTAAAACAATATATTAGGTTTATGGTGTCAGGAGCTCTGAATTTAAGGAAACTATGCCAGCCACATTTGAAAAAAACAGACAGGGAAGAAGACTATGGAAGCATTACAAGAGTCGGTAAAGGTAGAACGCTGCTTTAAACCGAATATTGCCCGACTATTACAAAATATTGATGAAAATCGGTTAGCACAGCTTCTTCTTGAGGTTGAGAAAGAAGAAAAAGCTTCAACAAAGCAGGAAAAGAAACTACATCCTCTTGCACGCTATTTTGCTGACAACTCTCCATTTGATGGTTTGTCAGAAAAAAGCATACAAACAACCCATGAAATTCGACAAGGAATGGGAGAACGATTGTTTAATAAATTTACTCCTTCAGAATCTTAATGATGAAAAAATACCTTCTCGAAACTGATATAATTTCTTATGCTGGTGACAAGCAGTCTCTACAGCATGAAGCTGTGACCCGACATTTATTCAATATATCTCCAGAAGATGAACTGTATATATCGGATTTATCTTTATATGAATATCGTGCGGGATTGTACCTTTTGGACAGTGACCAGAGGAAACGAATAATCCAAGGATTGAATGCCATTTTGCAGTATGTCATGGTATTACCGTTATCTCTAGAGGAAGGCGGTGAAATCTTTGGTGAACTTAGTAAGGAACACCAACGCCGTACCGGTATGAATGATAAAGCCCTAAAAAAACATACCTTTGATATGATCTTGGCGAGTGAAGCAATCTGTCATGACATGACGTTGGTTTATAATGACCGAATTCATGAAAAACTGGCAGAAATCCGAAATGATTTAAGAATTGAGCGGTGGACGGAAAATTAACAGGTAACGGAACATGAAATCAATATTAAATCACAAAATAATCAAAAGGAGAACCCCGTATCCATTTCCCTCATTTTTTCCCAGCAATCACTACTGGCTCAGAAAATAGACTTTTACCGTAGAGGGCTGCCCCAAAATCCGGGCCATGGAAATCATCGAAGAACTGGAGCCAGTGCGGCGGCACATCTACACCGGATATATCAGTTTTCATGACACCATGGATCTGTCCATTGCCATCCGCACCGCTGTCATCTCCAACAGCCGGTTGTTCTACGCAGCAGGCGGGGCTATTGTATACGACTCTGACCCTGAGAATGAATATGAAGAAACCCTGGCCAAGGCAGATACCTTGCTCACTGCGTTTACAGGGCAACACCGGATGATTGATCCAGACCAGGGGATGGCATGGCTTAACGGAAAAATATGCGCCGCAAAGAAATGTGCTGTGCCACTGGATTCACCGGGATTTCAATACGGCGCCGGACTGTTTGAAACTCTGAGATGTGACAATGGAGTGCCTCAGTTATCCAATGCCCCGGCTGGTGGAAACGGCCATCCACAAAACCCTGAATTATTTTTTCTACTACCGGGCCGGGCAATGGGCAAAACAGAACAATGGAGATGAAGCCATTATCATGAATCACGATGATACCGTTTCTGAGACAAATACAGCCAATCTTCTGCTGATCAGGGGCACCTCTGCCATCGTGCCTGTTTCTCCTGCTGCGCTCAGCGGCATCATGCAGGCTCAGATCATCAATTGCCTCAAAGCCCGGGGATATGAAATTGTTTATGAAAAAACAAGGCTTGACCACTGCCTGACCGCTGACAGTGTCCTGGCCACCAATTCACTCATGGGTGCGGTTCCCGTCCTTTCCATTAACGGTGAAAAAACACCTGTCTCCCCGGTGCTGGGTCATGAGCTCAACAGGGAGATGGCTGTAAAATTCGATACATGAAAAAATTCATTCAAACCTATGGCCAAGACGAGGCTAAAGAAGTCAGATTTGGCCACTGAAAAATCAATAAACGAGATTCTTGTGCGGTTAAATGTCAGATCAGTCAAAAAAAGCTGGAATCATTCAACAGCTTGTTCAATGGTTTTGTCTTGATTTTGATCTTAATATGGACTAAATTTAGGTCAAGTTAATCATTATGGAGGCCAAGATGAAACTAAGCGAATCAGTAAAACCCATCAGCTATTTTAAAGCGCATGCTTCAGAAATTGTTCGGCAAATCGCTATCCGCCAGCAACCCATGGTTATCACTCAAAATGGGGAAGCCAAAGCGATTCTCCAGGATATTGTTCAATATGAGCAGACCCAGGAAAGCCTTGCCATGCTAAAAGTGCTTGCCCAAAGCGGAAATAGCCTCAGAAATGGGGATCACAAACCTGTTGCGGAAGTTTTCAAAAATTTGAAAAAGAAAATCTGGGAAGACCAATCTGAATAAAATACCGCATTCACATTATCTCTGATGCGGAAAAAGACCTTTTTGAAATCTATGACTATATAAAAAAAGCCGGATACCCGCAAAATGCTGAAACAATTTTTTCAGAAATAGAAACAGCCTTCCGCAACCTGTCATTCAATCCGGAAAAAGGTCATTATTCCCCAGAACTTCAACGAATTGATGTATATAAATATCGCGAAATCCATGTAAAAGTTTACCGAATTATTTACCAGATCATCAAATCAGATGTTTTTATCCATTGCGTTCTCGACGGCAGACGGAATATCCCGGAAATACTTCAGCAACGCAATTTAAGATAGGACTTTTTCCCTGCCAGGCTAAAAATCGGCAACCTGCGGCCACTGGTCCTCAAACTATTTGATTTTTTTAACGCCTGGCAGGGAAAAAGTCTGATCTCCTTTGGTTCTCAATGTTCCTGACAGGCAACCGCTGGGGGCGGCGCTCGGCCCTTCCATAAAAACTTGATAATCGAATATAAGAAATGGTATCAATTAATTTGCTATGAACTATAGACACGAGTTAAGCAGCACCGAAAAACGGTTTTACTCAAATCTAAGCGGCAGCTGCCTGTACGGTTGACAAAGGCAGCTGCCGCCCGCTTCAAAGCAACGGCTGAAAGGGCTGGAAGACTTGAAAAGGGGGAATCATCATGAGCTTAAGGATAAAACCCAAACCGGTTATCGTGTTGAACGGCATCCCGGACAGCCCCGGCAGCAGGTTCTGCCATGGAGGAGAGCACTTTTTCTGATCCAGGAAAACACATACCAGAACGCCCATAATACAATCAGAAATACCATCAGGTTACCCATAGAAGTCTATCCTTTCTGTCTGATTCAACTATTACATATCTTTGGCATGCACCCATATCACAGCGTCCTGTGACAGTTCTTTTCCTTTATGCGCTTTGTCCGGACCGGAGCCAAGGGCACAGAACCCCCACCAGCCGGCCTTTGGAATACCAAAGGTAAATTCTCCCTGCGCATTGGCCTTGATGCCCATGGTAACAAACGCATCCTGGGGCGCTGATGCTTTGGCCTGTCTGGAAAAGGCATTCTTATCCATATCCGGTTCATGGTTCATGTATTCAACTTCTATCTCAGCATAGGGAACAGGCTGACCACTGCTTTTTACAATACCTGTAAAGGTTGAGCCTGTCCAGATGGCATAGGGTTTAATCAGAGGAACGATCTCTGTGGGAAGTCCGACCTCGGCATCCCAGTCTGTGGGCAGGCCTGCAACATTTACCACGGTTTTGGTGATCTGCTGAATATAGATATCCTCTTCTGTTTCATAATAGGGATCCGGGGTGAGCGTGAACACCCAGTCGCCCATGCCCCTGAGTTTGTACGATGCTTCAAAGGCTTTGCCACTGTTGGTCAGACTTGTCCAGGTGACCGGCTTTACCGAACCTGTAATATCCTTTGTTCGTCCTTTGTGAAGCACTTTAAAGTTTTTGGGTGTACCCATATCCATGGTGTGGCCGGCTTCAAAGGGATGGGTAAACACAAGCTTCATTGTTATGGTGTCAGCCTTGTCCATGGCAGATTCAGGGGTGTAGATCATCTGAAAGTGGGCATAAGCTGGGGCTGCCGCTATAATAAATGTTGTCAGGGCTGCCATGATCAGATTTTTCGGTTTCATGTAATTTGAGTTCATAAGAGTTTTTTCTCCTTTTTCATATAAAAGTTTTAAGTTTTAAGTTTTAAGTGTTAAGTGTTAAGTGTTAAGTGTTAAGTGTTAAGTGTTAGGAATTAGGTGGTATTGTTTTTTTCCGGGAAATTGAAATCTATGTGGTGGGGTCACAGAAAAATCCAATGCCAATGCCGGA
>JAYEJJ010000109.1:0-12811 GCA_034660495.1 Thermodesulfobacteriota bacterium
CCGTCTAAAGACGGTGGGTTGAAATTAAGGACTGAAAGTCCGGATACGGGTCCAAGACCCGTCCTGTACGTGCTCGTGCTCGTGCTCGTAAACGGAGTAATAATTCATAATGTTAGATCATGAAAAACTAGATGTTTATAAAGTCTCCATTGAATTCATGGCTATTGCGATCAAAATAGCTGATAGTATTCCAAGAGGGTATTCTTCGCTTGCAGATCAACTTAAGCGAGCTGCTTGGTCAATACCTCTCAATATAGCTGAAGGCTGCGGAAAAAGCAGTATTAACGACAAAAGACGTTTCTATTCGATCGCAAAAGGCTCAGCAATGGAATGTGCTGCTAAGTACCTGGCCTAATGTTTTTACCTATCTCGAAAGCCATAAACACTCTAATTTCAGAGCTCCTGACACCACAAACCTAATATATTGTTTTAACTGAAAATATTCAAATTTAGGATCGTAATTTTAAATGCATAAAGAAAACCAGACAAATACCATATATTGTGCTTAGGGAGCTACAAGAATATAAATTACCCGTATGCAGGTTCGATATTCAGTAATCTTCCGCACTTTTAACGATAAACGGGTATTATTATTGTTTGTAACTCCCTTATTGTCTTTGTTTTTAAAAAAAAATACTATATACTTGACTTTTCGAAATTTTTAATTTGACTTTTTTAAAGAATTATGAGTCGTAGTGTTTTCAAAGGGTTATATGAGATTGCCTTTTTAAATTGGTGTTATAAATTGTTATAAAGACAGCCTTATGCCAACATTGTAAAAAATAAAAAAACAAAAATTCCCTGAAAAATAAGGCGACACACAAATCATAATAAAAGTCAAGAAGTATTTTTCGAAAACTCAAGTATATATAGAAAATAATTATGCATTCAAAATTAGCTGAGGTCAGGAGTTCTGAATTTAAAGAGTTTAAATATTGCAAGGATGGGTAAATATATATGTCCACCTACTTATTATTGATGTTTGCCAAGTGTTAAAAATTGATGATATACAATCCTTTAAGCAAGGCAAAGCCTAACTTATCCGTATAGTCTCAATGCTTACAAAATCATGTCAACCACGTTAACGAACACGTTTACGTTTACGTTTACGTTTACGTTCACGAGCACGAGCACGAGCACGAGCATGCAAAGATCACAGCTAAAGCTACCCGTCTAAAAGGCGGGGGTTTTAACCTTAAATGAGACTAATAAAATGCCCTGGCTGAAAATAGCCAGGGCATACACATGTCTAAATTGTGATCTGCAATGCCGGACTTAATGCTGGCATGGAGAGTTCGGGTCATGGTCGCAGGCGTTTTCTCCTGTTTCAAGGGTGTTGTTCAGGTAGTCCTTTACGATTTTTTCAGGTACTTCAACAGGTGCACCCGTGACAACTTCCACGCCTGCCTGGGCAAAGAGCTGTTTTGCCATCTGTCCCATTCCGCCTGTTATAACTACATTTACATCTTTTTCCTTGAGCCACTGGGGAAGAACACCAGGTTCATGGGGCGGCGGCTCAAGATACTCTGAGCCTGTAATTTCATTGTTGTCAACATTTACAAAGCAGAATTCTCTGCAGTGTCCAAAATGCAGGGTCAATTTGCCCATTGCCGTTGGAATTGCAAATTTCATAATGATTATCCTTTTTTCTTTAAGGGTTCTGGAAGAAAATAATATACGTATATTGCGCAGTATTTTGTTCGTCTTCAAGGCGCGGCAATGGGGGCATATTGAAATATGTCCCATTGGCGCAACGCAGGAGACGGGCAAAAAGACAAGCAAGATGCGTGGATTATTTTTTGGAAGATCCCTAACATGTCATGGAAGGCCGTTTTATACCCAGTGACCTTCCACATTAGGTCCGTCTGCAGACTGAAGCTCTTCTGACAGGAATTTTTCAACTGCCTCTTTAATTGTTCCCTTAAACCCTGTGATGACTCTGATATCAGCAGCTTCAAGAATATTATAGGCTTTTGGTCCGCAGTTTCCGGTTATAACGGCTTCCACACCGGTGTCTGCAACTGTCTTTCCTGCCTGAATTCCTGCGCCCTGGGGAAGGTTCAGGTTCTGGCTGTTTTCCTTTACCTCAAATTCCATGGTATCGGTATCAACAATGATAAAATTTTTTGTTCTGCCAAATCTTGGGTCAACCTCTGCATTCAGGTCAGATCCCGTTGATGTTGCCGCAATTTTCATTCAAATATATCCTCCTGTAATAAAATTAACACTCTACTATATCAAAATTTTAAATAAAATTTCAAGTTAAAATGTGTTTTAACTCACATATAATGCCAGTAAACCAGGCCTGACCTCTCACAAAGCCGGGCCTGCCCCTCCCTGGGATGTAAAAATTTGATAATCTGGTTTTACGGTGTTTCATCCATGTTTCAGTCTGTTTCTTCCATAAACGAAGAAACTTTTTTCCAGATGTCTCTGACTGCCTGGGCTGCCGGTCCTTCAGAGTATTCCACAAGACTCTTTTTTTCTTTCATTGATGCGGTCACATCTCTGTCAAAGGGGATTTCCCCGGCAAATTTTATATTGTTTTCCCTGGCAGATTTTTTTATCTGATCTGATTTCTCCTGGTTCAGGTCTGATTTGTTAATGCAGAGAAAAGCCGGTACATTCATCTGGTCGGCCAGTGTTTTGACCCTTTCCATATCATGTATACCTGACATGCTCGGCTCTGTCACAATAAGAATGGCATCGGAATTGGTAACAGATGCAATAACAGGGCATCCAATGCCTGGAGGGCCGTCCGTGATAATAAGGGGAATCTTCTCCTGTTCTGCGATTTCCCTTGCTTCCTGGCGCAGCAGGCTGACCAGCAGGCCCGAGTTTTCTTCGGCAATGCCCAGACGCGCATGGACCATGGGACCATTGTCAGTTTTGGAAAGAAATCTTTCACCGCAGGTCTGCTGCTCAAAAAGAATGGCCTCATCAGGACAGAAATACACACATACGCCGCAGCCTTCACATGTGATGGGATCTATTATGAAATCCTCTGATATGGCATCGAACTGGCATCTTTCCAGGCATTCACCGCATTGGGTGCAGATATCCGGATCGATTCGTGCAATACTGCCGCCTTTGAAAAATTCCCTTTTCAGAATTTTGTGTGACAGGGTCAGATAAAGATTGGCCGCATCCACATCGGCATCCACCACGACTCTGTTTGCTGCAAGCGTTGCAAAGGATGCTGTAACACTGGTTTTCCCCGTTCCGCCCTTGCCGCTTATTATGGTCAGTTCCTTCATTCTTTACCCCCTTTTACAGATTTTCCCTGTTCTGCCCGTATTTTCAGCTTTTTATACAACTCTTTAAAAAGGGAGTTCATTTCAGGAATTTCTTCTGTGAGCAGCAGGCCTTTGGAACATACCGCTGCAGCTTCTCTGGAAAAAGGGAATCTCTGGAGTATTTCAATGTTTTCTTTTTCTGCATAGGTATCAACTATGCTTTCTTCTTCTTCTGCCCGGTTTATTACAATGCCGAAGGGAACAGAAATTTTCTTCAGTGCTTCCACGGTCAAGGTCAGGTCGTTAAGGCCAAAGGGGGTGGGTTCAGCCACCAGCAGGGCATAGTCAGAATCTCTTAAGGCGGCAATGGCAGGACAGGATGTTCCCGGAGGCGCATCAACAATATTGATATTGTCTTTGTTCATTCTGTCTTTAACCTGTTCAATAAGGGGCGGAGACATGGCCTCGCCAACTCTTAGCTCTCCCCAGGTAATCTTTATATTGTCAAGGTTTCTGCCCTGTTTTAATTTTCCAAGTATTCTTGAGGACTCTATTACGGCGTTTTCCGGACAGACCATGGAACAGCCCCGGCAGGAATGACACATTTCAGGAAAGGTCATTATCTTGTTGGCCACAATGGCTATGGCACTGAATTGACAGATTTTTTCACATTCACCGCACAATGTGCATTTGTCTTTGTCAATTTCAGGTATCATGGTCGATATATCTTCTTCAGCAACTGCCTGGGGTTTTATGAATATATGGGCGTTGGGTTCTTCAACGTCGCAGTCAAACACTTCTGCATTGTCATCTTTTGCGCAGGCAGCCAGGTTGACGCTGACTGTGGTTTTACCAGTTCCGCCCTTGCCGCTTGCAATGGTAATGATCATAATTGTCTCCTTGTTTAATTCAAATGAGTATATGCTCAAAATATAAAACCATACATTTTTTTGTCAAGTTAGAAATTTGTTTTAGCATTACCATACGCTTTCTGGTATAAGATGTATGAGCAGTATGTGCATGATAATTTTAAAAACACGATGAGTTCTGGCACAATCCCGGCCCTATGCCGGCACAAGGAGTCTTAAATGAGTTTCACAGCTGAAAGCAAAAATACGTCTGATATAGTTCTCCCGGTTCAGATGAACCGCAACAGCAAATTCAAATTCAGGTGCCATAAAGGCATCAGCTGTTTTACGGACTGCTGCAGGGGGATCAACCTTATGCTGACCCCCTATGACATTCTGACCATGAAAAAAAGACTGGACCTGTCTTCCGAGGAATTTCTGGCAATTTATACAGACCTGCATCTTCTGGAAAAAGCGGATCTTCCGGTGGTTACCTTAAAGCTGCTGGATGACGAGAGAAAATCCTGTCCCTTTGTCAGGGACGAAGAAGGCTGTATTATATACAGTGACCGGCCGACCACCTGCCGGTACTATCCTCTCGGGGTGGGCTCTCTAAGTTATGCCAGTGATCATGACGATGATGAAGAGTTCTTCTTTACCGTAAAAGAGGATCACTGCAAGGGCTTTGAAGAAGATAAGGAATGGACTGTAGGTGAGTGGCGTCAGGATCAGGGGATTGATTTGCGGGATGAAATAAATGCAGGATGGACAGATCTTATAATACGGAAAAAATCAGTGCCGACTTCCATAAGGCTGTCCGAAAAGAGCAAGCAGATGTTTTTTCTGACCTGTTACAATATCGATAAATTCAGGAAATTTGTTTTTGAAAGTTCTTTTCTGACCCGGTATGAGTACAATGAAAAACTGATAGAAGAGATAAAAAATGATGAGGTAAAGCTGCTTCAATTCGGTTTTGAGTGGATGAAATCCACCCTTTTTAGTGAAGGGGATATTATCCGGGTTAAGGGAGCTGCCAAAAAATAATCCAGGGAAAATCTGACCATCGTGTAAATGCAGTTTTAATGGCAGCTGTCAGCGTGGACGCTGACAGCTGCTGCGCCTTTCAGTAGAACATGCTGACAGTTAAATAAAAGAACGATCAGCTTCACCGTTCTTTCATTGTGTGTTGTGGCTGAAAAGGCATGGCCGATGGTCACTTTACTGCATTGGTCTTTATCTGAAAGCCTTCAGCCGTCAGCCATCAGTACTCAGCTAAAAGCTTTCATGTTTTGTTGTGCCTGTCAAGGCATGGACGTTAGTAGTTGTACCACAGATGTTTATGGTATTCAGGGGTTTCAAGCCTGTCACTTATATTAATATTAAAAAAGTCAGCCAGGGGTTTGAAAATTTCAGGATTGTTGTTCTGGACGGTTACAGCCGCTGCAACCACCTTGTCAAAGCCCTGTCTGGTCATTTTGCCGACAGGCTGCCGGCACGGCCCCGACGGCATGCCCAGGATCTGCATCAGGGTTTTCAGGGCAAGGGGGTTTCTGGCCCGGCACTTGACTTCACCAAAAGGGGTTGTTTCCATTGTTGTGACGGTTACAAGGTTTAAAAGAGGGGCAAGGGCCTGATTAATTGATTCAGCTTCGTCAATCCTGCCCTGGCTGATGAGCATTACCATGTCAGTGAGGGCTTTGGGAGCAATGTTTGAGATAACAGAAATTCCGCCGGAAGCCTTTATTTCAGGGTCTGTCATGATGTCAAACACCAGGCCGTCATCACCGGACATAATGGTGAACGCCCTGCCGCAGCATTGTCTCGTCCGTTTCATGTTATCAGTGCTGCCGGTGGCTTCCTTGACCGAAGAAACATTTTTATAATTTTGTGCAAGAATGGCAAGATCTTCGGGAAGCAGCTGGGCACCGGTCCTTCCCGGTATGATATAGGGAATAATTTCTGTTTCAGGAAAGTGTTCTGCAATGGGTTCATAGTATTCCCGTCTGATCTCAAGGGAGCTTGGGCCGTTATAGTAGGGGTCCACCAGCAGGACAGCCCCAGCCCCGTTCAGAGCAGCATGTTTAACAGCCTCCAGCGCTTCGCTGGTGTTATTGCTTCCTGCGCCTGCAATGCAGATGCATTTGTTTTTGGTTTTTTCTGCGACTTCGGCAACAATGCGGTTGTGTTCCTCCCATTTCAATGTGGGGCTTTCGCCTGTTGTTCCAACGGCGAGAATACCTGTAATCCCGCTGGTGATCTGAAATTCTGCGAGCTGTTCAAGACCTTTTGTATCAAGCGCTCCCTCATTGGTAAACGGTGTTACCAGAGCAGTATAGCATCCTGTTTTCATTCAGAACTCCTGTTTGTGATGTGGTATTAACGGTGAACACGGCTGGTCCATTGAGATCATCCATTATTTTTATGCGCAATCAGATTCATTCGTCTATATTCAGATTTTGTGCGTGTTCAGATCTCAATGTCTAAATTTAATACCACATGTTCTGAATCGGTTCAAGCCTCTTTTTTGTCTGAAATTAATCCAACCCGGTTTTGTTTTGAACGGATTTCGTTTTTTCCTTGACACTAAAGAATTGAAAAAATAGTATATGACTTTTGATAAATTAATATCTTCAGGAAAATTAAGCGTACAATCAGATTAAGGATTTTATAATGACAGATCAGGATAGTCAGCAGCAGGTATCCGGGAATAATTTTCCCCAGAATGCCGATGAACGTATTGCATATCTTCGGTCCCAGCTTGCGGCCAACAGCGAATGCGGAACCACGCACTATAATCTTGCTGTGGCACTCATGGGCAAAGAGGAATATGATGAAGCTGAAAAAGAGCTGCACGATGCAGTGGAGTGCAGCCCGACCATGGCAGAATCCTATGTGCTCCTGGGCGGGTTGTGCCTGCAGAGAAACGATTTTGAGGGATGTCTCCGTTTTAACCGGTATGCGGTTAAAGCAAGGGCTGGTTTTGCAGAGGGGTACAGCAATATAGGCTTTCTTCTGCTTCAACAGTGTAAGGGCGAAGATCCAAAAGCAGATGAGGAACTTGTTGACCAGGCCATTAAAAATTTAAAAAAGGCAATTATACATAATTCCAGATTTGTACAGGCCTTTACCACTCTCGGCAATGCCTATCTAATGAAAGGGCTGATACATGAGAGCATACAGGCCAACCTGGAAGCGGTCAAGATTCAGCCGGATTTTCCCATAGCTTACAACAATCTTGCCGTTGCCTGTCTTGAAAAAAAGGATTTTGAAAAGGCGGCTGAATACTGCGATAAAGCTGAATCTCTTGGGTTTAATGTGTCTGAAGGATTGAAAAATGAACTGGCCGGGTACCGGCAGAACCAATAAAAAAAGATGATGATGCTCTTGATAATATGGGAGGGTGATTTTTTTTATAAAACGTGTTAAAGTTCGCTTTTTTATTGACAAGGTTGAACAGAACCCTTATACAAGCAATAATACCCTTGCAGGTGAAGGGTCAGGACCTTAGGAATTGCGATGGTCTGAAGAAGATCATCTTGGGTGATAACGTTAGAAGCATGACTGTTGAATGAAAAATTTTTTTCATCAAGTAAATGTAATTTAATTATTAATGGAGGTAAGTAAATGGCAAAACATGAAACTCCTTTACTGGATCAGCTGGAGTCTGGACCATGGCCGAGTTTTGTTTCAGACCTGAAACAGCAGGCAGAAGTCAGGGCTAAAAATGAGGAAGGTATTGAATTCCAGATTCCACAGGATTGCGTAGACGATCTGCTTGGAGTAGTGGAACTCTCATACAAGCACGGTAGAACCCATTGGAAACATGGCGGGATTGTTGGTGTTTTCGGGTATGGCGGCGGTGTAATTGGAAGATACTGTGATCAGCCCCATCTGTTTCCCGGAGTTGAGCATTTCCATACCATGCGTGTCAGCCAGCCTGGAGGTAAATACTATACCACAAGTTACCTCAGAGATATTATAGATCTGTGGAACCTCAGGGGCAGCGGTGTGACCAATATGCACGGGTCAACAGGGGATATTATTTTTCTCGGGACAACCACACCGCAGCTGGAGGAAGTTTTCTGGACACTGACCCATGATCTGAAACAGGATCTTGGTGGTTCCGGCTCCAATCTGCGGACACCTTCTGACTGCCTGGGACAGTCCAGGTGTGAATATTCCTGTTACGATACCCAGGCCATCTGCTACTTTATGACCAATGAGTACCAGGATGAGCTGCATCGTCCCGCCTTCCCCTACAAATTTAAATTTAAATTTGACGGATGCCCGAACTGCTGTGTCGCTTCCATTGCCCGTTCAGACATGTCTTTTATTGGTACCTGGAAAGACGATATCCGGGTTGACCAGGATGCAGTCAACAAATATGTTGAAAATGATGCGGCATATCCTTCCAATGCCGGTGCCCACAAAGGGTCCAGGGACTGGGGTCCGTTTGATATTCAGAAAGAAGTAATAGATCTCTGCCCAACCGGGTGCATGCGTTTTGAGAATAAGAAACTGACCATAGATACTGCCAATTGTACGCGCTGCATGCATTGCATCAATGTTATGCCAAGGGCTCTGAAAATTGGTAAAGAAACAGGTTGCTCAATTCTTGTCGGTGCCAAGGCGCCTATTCTTGATGGTGCCCAGATGGGCTCTCTGCTTGTTCCCTTTGTCGAAGTCAATCCTGACAACGACTACGAAGCCATCACAGAGATTATTGAAAGCATCTGGGATTGGTGGATGGAAGAAGGTAAGAACCGTGAACGTCTCGGCGAGCTGATAATGCGTCAGGGCTTCCAGACGCTTCTTGAAGTAACCGGATTGGAAGCACTGCCCCAGCATGTCCAGTATCCCAGAACCAACCCGTACATCTTCTGGAAGGAAGAAGAAGTTCCCGGCGGTTTTGAACGTGACGTTGAAGAATTCAGAAAAAATCACCTGAGATAGGATAAGGAGAATACAAATGGCATTTATATCATCTGGTTACAATCCAAAAAAACCGATGGAAAACAGAATAACTGACATCGGTCCAAGAAAATACGATGAGTTTTATCCTGAAGTGATTGCAAAAAATAAAGGGAAATGGTCCCATCATGAGATCCTTGAGCCCGGTGTTCTGGTTCATGTGGCAGACTCAGGAGACGAGGTTTATACGGTAAGGGTCGGCGGCTGCCGTCTCATGTCCACCACCCATATTGAAGAAATCTGCCAGATTGCAGACAAGCACTGCGACGGACACATAAGGTTTACAACCCGAAACAATATCGAGTTTATGGTTGATTCAAAGGATAAGGTTGAGCCTTTGAAAAATGATCTCAAGGGCAGAAAGTTCCCCGGCGGCAGCCAGAAGTTCCCCATCGGCGGAACCGGTGCTGGAATAACCAATATTATTCATACCCAGGGCTGGATTCACTGCCATACACCGGCTACAGACGCTTCCGGTACAGTAAAAGTCACCATGGATGAGATGTTTACGGATTTCCAGGATATGAGACTTCCTGCGCATCTGAGAATTTCCATGGCCTGCTGCCTTAACATGTGCGGTGCTGTTCACTGCTCAGACATAGCCATTCTTGGATACCATAGAAAACCCCCGATGCTTGATCATGAATACCTTGATAAACTCTGCGAGATTCCCCTTGCTATTGCTGCCTGTCCGACTGCCGCTGTAAAACCGGCCAAGGTAAAACTCGAAGACGGTACTGAGGTTAAATCTGTAGCTGTTAAAAACGAAAGATGCATGTTCTGCGGTAACTGTTACACCATGTGTCCCTCCATGCCTCTGGCGGATACCGAGGGTGACGGCATAGTACTGATGGCAGGCGGAAAGGTATCCAATAGAAAGAGCAATCCAATGTTCTCCAAAGTAGTTGTTGCCTTTTTGCCAAATGAAATGCCAAGATGGCCGTCTATGACCAAGGCAATCAGACAAATGGTTGAAGCCTATGCCAAGGGTGCCAATAAATACGAACGCCTGGGTGAGTGGGCTGAAAGAATTGGATGGGAAAAATTCTTTGATGTCTGTGAACTTGATTTTACCCATCACCTGATTGATGACTTCCGTCAGCAGGCTTACAATACCTGGCGTCAGACATCGAACTTCAAGTTCTAAATCTGGTTTTGTTTGAACTGATTATCAGATAAAGACCGTAATTAAGCAATCCCCGCCTGTCATTTAAGATGGGCGGGGCTTTGGTTTTTTAAATATACGGTCTTCACCATGCAAAAAAGGGGTATAATAATGAGTGAACTTCTTGATGACCACGAAGCTGCAAAAAATGCAGTTGTGGATTACATGACAAAAAAGGCAAAAACAAAATTTTATTTTAGTGAATTTCAGAAAATTTTTCCTGATGATAAACTCAGACCCATAAAAAAAGTGATTACCAAGCTTGTCCAGGAGGAAGTACTTGTTTACTGGTCCAGTGGAAGTACGACCATGTACAGCCTGAAAGGATCCGGGAAACAGGCCGCGGCAGAACATGAAGGATAGTTTTATTACTAAGGCTTTGAGAAAACTGAGAAACAGATTCATACTCAAGGTGAATCGTTATTTTAATATCCCATGCAGCTGAAAAAAAAATGACAGGGCTTGCAATAGCAGGGTTGAGGGGAGGAACCGGTAAAACGGTGATTTCCCTTGGAATAACCGCTGCATGGAAGGCAGATGGACTGAAGGTTGCCCCCTTTAAAAAGGGGCCTGATTATATTGATGCCGGCTGGCTTGCCCAGGCAGCTGGTCGGCCCTGTTATAATCTGGATACCTTTATGTGTACCCCCCAGCAGGTCAGACACTCCTTTCTTAAAAATTCCCTTGATTCCGATATAGCCCTAATCGAGGGCAACCGCGGGCTCTATGACTGCATAGATGTTCAGGGTGAAACCAGTACCGCTGAAATCGCCAAATTTCTAAAGATTCCCCTTTTTTTGATTGTCGACTGCACAAAATCAACCCGCACCATAGCTGCCCTTGTCATGGGATGTACACATTTTGATCCGGATTTAAACATAATGGGCATTGTTTTAAACCGGGTGGCAGGAAAGCGCCATGAGGGCAAGGTCAGAGACAATATTGAAAAACACTGCGGCATTCCAGTTTTTGGAGCAGTTCCAAAACTCACATCCAGGGATTTTCCGGAACGTCATATGGGACTGGTTCCCTCGGCTGAGCATCGTTTTACAGACGCATCCATAAAAGCAGTTGCAAAAATAGCCAGGGACAATATCAACCTTAAGGGTCTGTATGAGTCCTCACTCACAGTTTCCCGGGAACTGTCAGATGAATCTGTTCAGTCACACCCGCCTTTCATTCCTGGCAGGACAGATTCTGCTCCAGGCGACATTGTGTTTACAACCGCCTGCAGGTCATATGAGAAAGCTCCGGTTATCGGCGTTCTCAAGGATTCTGCCTTTCAATTTTACTATCCAGACAACCTGGAAGCCCTTGAACATGAAGGCGCACGCCTGAAGATGATCAGTCCGCTCAGGGACAAACGACTTCCCGAGGTGGATGCCCTGTATATCGGCGGCGGGTTTCCTGAAACCCACGCCGGAAAACTTGCGGCCAACAGATCCTTTTGTGAGGATGTAAAAAGATCCGCAAAGGCCGGTATGCCCATTTACGCGGAATGCGGCGGGCTGATGTTTCTAGGAAAAAGTCTCAGGCTGGACAACCAGTCCTTCCCCATGGCTGGGGTGCTTCCCATTGTCTTTGGGTTGTCGAAAAAGCCTGTGGGACACGGCTACACCAAAGTTACAGTGATTCATTCCAATCCTTTTTTTAAAATAGGAGAAAAAATAAAAGGTCATGAATTTAGATATTCTAAAGTTCTTGACATTGATTTTCATCAAAAGGACATGGTCTTTTCAATGGACAGGGGAAAGGGTATTATCGATCAACTGGATGGATTCTGCTGGAAAAATGTTCTTGGGACATACACCCATATTCATGCTGCTGGTATGCCGGTCTGGGCAGAGGCCCTTGTAGACAGAGCCTTAGAATACGGGAATCTGACAGGAAGGATAAAGACCAGCGCCCCGGTTTTTTAACCGCTTCTGATTCATTTTTCGCCGGGATGCGGTGCATCATGGGGGTGTATATAACAATGTGGGGTGGTTTCAGGTGAAACAGACAGGTGCGGGGTCAGACTTAAGTTTGGTAGTTGTTGTGAATCCAGAACGTCACAGTTAACGCCATTGACTCGAGTCTGACCCCTTGGACAGCTAAGAGGTTCCCGTGGTTCAGTTTTTTATCAGGAAACCATTTGTAAATCTGTTTTATAATCCTTTTTTGTGCCCGAAAGGGCATGGCCGTTATGTTTTAAGGCCGGCTACTACATACCTGAAGCGCCTCTTCCGCTGATACCCCTGCCAGCCAGAGGATTGTACAGCTTGGTAATGGCAAATTTCATCACGTCCAGGGATTTCATGTCTACTATAATATCCATCAGGGTGTTGTTGGGTTCTTCAGGAAGGGTGCAGGCGTTATCGGCATCAAAGGTCAAATCGCTGAACGCCTTTAAAAGCTTTTTTTTATCCTTTTTGGTCATGCCTACCTGAACTGCCTTTTTGCCGTCAATTTCCTGAATCTGATCGCCAAGTTCAGCGGATTCAATCTTTTTCTGCTGTTCATCATCCAAAATCAAATTAATATAAAAGTCTGACATAATACATTCTCCTCCTGTTAGTTAATATGCAGCCAACCCCGTCTTGCACAAGACG
>JAYEJJ010000109.1:12911-18833 GCA_034660495.1 Thermodesulfobacteriota bacterium
GCCAAGTTCAGCGGATTCAATCTTTTTCTGCTGTTCATCATCCAAAATCAAATTAATATAAAAGTCTGACATAATACATTCTCCTCCTGTTAGTTAATATGCAGCCAACCCCGTCTTGCACAAGACGGGGCAAAATTCCTGTTTAAAGAAAACTGAACGTTTTCCCCAATCTCACATCTACCGGTCAGGCCCGTCAATAACCTGAATGCGTTACTTTGAAGATTAATTGGCTCACTATTACCTAAATGAAACGAATTGTCAATATGGGAGTTAAAATATTTAGAACAATAAAAAAAAAGGTTTTTCCGTTTAATAACAGAAAAACCTTTTGAATCGTTAAATCAGAAGAAAATGAGTTTTACTCTCTGGGATGGCAGTCACTGCAGCCGGTAGGCGCTGCTTCCGTGCTTTTTCTGTCATAGCCTTTTTCTTTGTTGTAATCCCTATGGCAGCCCTTGCAGTTGGCATGCATGGCATCCTGATGGTATTTTTGAATTTTTTCAGCCTTGGAAATTTTTTCTCCCCTTACCTTTTCAGTCCCTTTGTGGCATTCAATGCATTTCTGGACATCGTCTGTCATTTTAAGGTCATTCAAGGGAGTTCCATCAGCGTCATGGTGGCAGTCGCCGCATTTTGCCCCATAGTCATCAGCGTGTTTTTTGTGGGATAATTCCACTAGACCTTTACTGTGTTTTGCATATTCCTTGGTTTCCATTTTAAAGGTATCTGCTACTTCTGTGCCTGCAAAAATACCTGATGAGGAAAAAAGAATGGCAACACCTGCGATCAGCATCAGCGCTAAAATTTTTTTACTCATAATTCCTGTCGCTCCTTTTAAAGATTTACGTTAAAAAATATAACTGCCTTTATAATAACGGCTCTTTGCCGCTTGATTACCCTGTCTGCTTCCCCGGTTTATTTTCCGGGGCTGCATCCATTTATGATGAATTATGACTTGATTCAACCTCTAATGTTTCAGTTTATAATATTGAAATAATCTGTGTCAATAATAAAAAAACAAGTTTATACTCAATGATCAGGTTTTTGCAGGATCTCTTATACTCGGTCATCACGTTTTTTGAATAGCACCGCCCCCAGCCCTGCCATAAAAACTTGATAACCGGGTTATACCTCTTCATCCGATGAATTTTCATTGTTCTTCTTTTTTGAAAATACCCGTGCCCCGATTATGCTGATTTCATACAGAATCATAAGGGGAATGGCCATCATGGTCTGGGTGATGACATCCGGGGGGGTGATAAGGGCAGCACCGGTAAAAAAGAGCAGCAGCGCATATTTCCTGTTTTTTTTTAAAAAATCAATGGTTACAATGCCCATTCTGGCCATGAATGTGATAACCAGGGGGAGTTCAAAGACCAGACCAAAGGCCAGCAGCATTTTTGATGCAAACCCAAGGTACTCTTTCATGGAGGGCATGGCCTGGATGGAACCGGTGGCAAACCCCAGAAAAAATTTAAATCCGTAGGGAAAAACCAGAAAATACCCAAAGCTTGCACCCAGGGCAAAAAAAACCAGGGAAAGAAGAATAACAGGGATCAAAAATTTTTTTTCTTTGCGGTAAAGCCCTGGAGAGACAAACATCCAGAATTCATAAAAAATAACGGGAAGGGCAAGGACAATGCCGGCCAGCAGGGAAACCTTGAGATAGGTAAAAAACGCCTCGGGCAGTCCGGTAAATATCATGGTTGAATTCTCGCCCATGGCAGTTTCCAGGGGAGCAATCAGCCACGCAAACAGTTTTTCCTTAACAAGATAACACCCAACAAACCCGAGGCCTACCGCAATAAAGGACCTTATCAGTCTGTCCCTTAATTCACCGAGATGCTCTGTAAAAGGAGATTTTTTTTCTTCTTCATCCCTGCTCATTTCTATTCTCCGTTTTTCTCTGTGCTGGCAGCTTTTTCTTTATCGGCATGCATTTTTTGCTTTTTTTTAGGTTCTGTTTTTTCAGAATTGTCAGAGAGATCTTTTTTTTCAGGTGGATCATCAAAACTGCTGTCATCGTCAACAGAATTTTTTATTGTATCTTCGATATCCTTTTTAAATTCTTCTGCCGGTTCCTTAATGTCACGGATTGTTTTGTCAAGGTCTATACTTCTTTTGAAGTCCTGGGCCGCATTTTTGAATTCTCCCATGGCCCGCCCAAGGGTTTTGGCAAGATCCGGGAGTTTTTTCGGACCGATTACAATCAAAGCAATGGCCAGTATAAGAAGAATTTCAGGCATACCCAAACCAAACATGTTTCACTCCTTTCCCTTTATTTTCACTTTTGAATCCTTATTTTTCTGATTTGCCAATCAAGGCAGGGTGGTTCACAGCCAGCAATTTTTACTCCAGTATCCTGTCTTTTATGTTTAAATGTCAATGGCAGGAAAATTTTGCAGAGTCAATACTTTTATACTTATTTACAGCAGTGAGTCAACCTTATTGAATCGGAAAGCAGAGCCAGAGCAGTCTTTTGTTTATTTGTGCTGCGGTCTGGTTTTTTTCTCCAGAACAGGTTTCTGATTTGAAATGTTCCTGTTTTTTTGAAGGGGCTGTTTTTTTTTAAATTTGGGTGGATATTTTTTAGGCGGTTTTGAATATGCCTTTTTTTCAGGCTGCGGCAGCGGAGATAGAAGTGTTTCATCTGGATATTCGCATTCAAGGGTGTTGCCGAGTACTTTTTCAATGTCAGGAATGTAAAAGGAGCTGTTTTCATCGGCAAAACTGATGGAAATACCTTCAGCACCGGCCCGTCCGGTCCTGCCGATTCTGTGAATATAATGTTCAGGATCCTGGGGCAGATCGTAATTGACCACATGGCTGACCCCTTCGATGTGAAGCCCCCGGGCAGCCACATCAGTTGCCACAAGGATTCTGATTTTTCCCTTTTTAAAGGAGTCAAGTGTTTTGATTCGGTTAATCTGAGACACTGCCCCTGAAAGGGCACCGCTTTTTATCCTGTAGCGGTTGAGTTTTTTGGCCAGTCTGTCAGTTGTATCCCGCCGGTTGACAAAAAGGATCACCCTGCTGAGATTTTTTTGTGTCACAAGGTTGTACAGCAGGATGAATTTTTCTTCCTCTGTTGATAGATATACCTTTTGTCTTATGCTTTCAGATGCCTTGTGGCATGGGTCGATTTCAATGCCGGCCGGGTTTTTGGTCCACTGTGAGGCGATTATCAATATTTCAGGGGCCAGGGTGGCACTGAAAAACAGGGTCTGTCTTTTGTCTTTATGGGGGGTTGAATAAATAATCCGGCGTATGTCGGGAATAAATCCCATATCAAGCATGCGGTCTGCTTCATCAATGACAAGGATTTCAACCCGGCCGGGGTTGACCAGTTTTTTTTGAGTAAAGTCCATGAGCCTGCCCGGTGTTGCCGCGATGATGTCCACAGACCTTTTTTTGAGCTGGTACTGCTGTTTCTGATATCCCATACCGCCGTACAGAGAAATGATGTTAAGATTTGTATATTTTGCCAGTGCTCTGGCATCTTTTTCGATCTGAAGCACCAGTTCTCTGGTGGGTGCCAGGATAAGGGCCCTTGGTGTCCCCCGGGGACGCTTTCCCTTCAGGGGATTTTCCATGAGCCGGGTGATGATTGTGATGAGAAAGGCAGCGCTTTTGCCGGTTCCTGTCTGTGCCCGGGCCGTTGCATCCTGACCGGTTAAAGTGCAGGGAATCACCTCAGCCTGAACCGGCATGGTATATTCGAATTTCAGGTCTGCAATGGCATGCATAAGGGGTAAGGAGAGGTTGAGATCATGAAACCGTACCTGGCCTTCTTTTTCAGGTACCTGGAATTGATCAAGGGTCCATTTTGGCTTTTTTTTCCGGGAGGGCGGCTGCCTTTCAGAAGACCTGTTTTTCGGGGGGGTATGACCCTCAACAGAGGGTTTTGGGGGTACATCAGGTTCTGTCTCTTTGTTGTCAAGATTGCCTGGGTCAGCTTTTTCTGACACCTGGCTGCTGAAAAATTTTTTGAACAGACTGGAGATTAATTTTATCAAACAGGTATTTCCTTTGTTAAAATTATTGTGTGGCTGAATTGTCTTGTTCAGCGGTTATGCCGGTTTACAGCTGATGAAGTTGTTGACAGCGGCAAATGCGGTGGCAACAGAAACGCCTGATCCGCATTTCAGACGGGTCCAGTCATTGTGGGCCAGGATGGAGCCTGCAGCAAAAAGATGCTCTGCAACAGGCGCGGATGATGAATCAAGGGGTCTGAAACTGTCATCAGTTTCAATGCCGGCCCTGCTGATCCCATGCCCCCCGGGGTCAAACAGATCTTCAGAATGCCAGTTCTTTCGGTCTCCAGGCTGATATACGGGAAGGTTGAGCAGGCTTTCCCTGATCCCTGTTTTGTCTGCAACCAGCCCTCTGCCCAGCAGTCGTCCTGTCGCAAGAATAACGCCTTTGGATTCAATCCTTGACCGGGTTTCCTTTTGACCGGTAAAAAGTGTAAACTCTCGATTTTTTTCGAGTTTGATTTCTTTTACCATTTCCGGCAGAAAAATAAAATAAAGATTTTTTTCAAGCCCTTTTTTAAAACTTTCAAGCAGCCGGATTCCAGGAACAGACACAGGTGGTGTGGGAATTTCAAACACTTTTGCCCCAAGAAGCGCTTCCATCTCTGCCACGGCCTCTGCACAATGGTACAGGCCAAGCATGGCGGAAAAGCCAACGTATTTAACATTTTTAACCCGTGGACTTAATGTTTCTGCCAGTTTACGGCGGTTTTCAGCAATGTCCATGTGCCGTGCAAGATGCTCCGGATGGACATCTTCCAGGTGTTCTGTCCCTGGAAAATCAATTTCAAGGGATTGAATCCCGGGCCATTTTTGGTTTAAGACCGCTGCGGCCTGCCTGGCACTGAATATTCTTAAACCGGTAAAATCCACTAAAGCAGCATCCGCCTTTGTTTCAAAAGCCAGAACCGAGTTCCACATGGTTTGGGGGACCATGTAGGTGGGTTTCAATGTTCCGGCAGAGGTTATCAGGTCAATATTTCGATAGGCTGCCCGTTGATAGAAAAGGTCTTCAGCTTTAAGAAAATCAAAGATCTCGCCCAGGGCAGAGCTGATATCCCGGTTGTTAATTTTTCCGCAGGGGTGTTGGGGAATGGCCTTTCTCTCCTGTTCTATGGCGTTCCAGGGATCCAGCTGGGGCATGCCCTCGGGAAAAACGCCCATGAGATCCATGGCGCCGCTGGCAAAATAAAAGGATGCGCCTTTACCGGCAACAACCGTGGAGATCCCCCTGTTGGCGGCAAAAACAGCAGCAGCCAGGCCGGCCATGCCTGATCCGATAATGGCAAGATCGGTTTTAATCACATTGTTTTTTGGTCTTGTATTCATATACCCCCTCATGATGGTCAGCATTATAACGAAAAATAAAACAGAAGCGTGCCGCCCCCAGGGGTTGCCTGTCAGGAAGGAAAAAGTCTGATCTCCTTAGGTTCTCAATGTTCCTGACAGGCAGTCCCTGGGGGGTCTCAACCGGGTATTTTTTATGTATTTCCTAAAGAGTAAGTTCAAGACTGAACAGACCGCAGTGTACAGCATCTGTCAGTTCCGTCTGTACCGCCTGGTTACCCCAAAGTATGGGGGTCTGTCCCTTCCACCGTTCCCTGAGAAACAGTTTTAAATCATTGATGCCGGATGTATCATTGATGTCTTTTATGTCATAAATATGTGCGAGAACCCGGATACTGCAGAAGCATCCCTGGCAGGGTCCTTTGCCAAGCCGGCTTCTTTTGCCGAGGTGGAGAAGATTTGGAGCAGCGCTGTGTTTTTTTATAAAAAACCGGCAAGAAAACCCCTGAGTCTTTAGCTCAGGGGATGAATTGACGGATTATGATGTGCTTTTCAGCCTATGCGTTTTTGAAAAGCACTTAATCGAGAGCAACAGCATAGG
>JAYEJJ010000110.1:0-4123 GCA_034660495.1 Thermodesulfobacteriota bacterium
GGCATAGCAGAAAACCTTTGTTAAAAATACACAATACTGAGATCACTTTAACTATTTGATTTCTAAACATTTAATTCATGCTAAAAAAGTTAGCTGGTCGACCGGGAAAATGGGAATGCGCCCGTTGGCTTTCAGTCTGGCTCCTGCAAGCAGATTGTCGATTCGATTCGTCGCTCTACCAACCAATAATTTCCTTTCCCCTGGATTATTCCTTCCTGGAAACGAATCTGCCTGATCAGCCGAATCGCTTTAAAATAGATCAGAGTGTGTTCCGGTCCGTTCGAAAATAACTCGATCTGATTCGACCATATATATTAGCAGCCAATCAGATTCGATATGACATTCACGTCGTCCCTTCCAATTACCAACCAGCTTGTGGTCTCTGTGAATGGCATCAATCGCTTCTTCTGACACAATAGAGCGGATGATTATTTTTAGTTTCTCAAGGTTTTTCCCTCGCTTTTCCATTTGCCTGGTGTCTCGCTCAAACTGCTTTGTATATGCAGGAGTAAGCATCAGATCCCCAATTTTTTAAACATATCGTCAGTGTCTTTACAAACGACTATATCACGTCCGGTATCCGTATCTGAAAAGGTTTTACGAGTGGTTTCATTTGGGATTGCCACATCAAATGGAAGCCCTTTTTTTAATTCAACCTGTTTATAAAACAGGGTAATGGCTTGTGTTGTAGTTAGCCCGAGTTTTTTAAAAATATATTCGGCTTTTCCTTTTAAATCGGGTTCAATCCGAGCCCTTATAGTAGATGTTTTGCCCATGGCTTACCTCCTTTTGATTTTTTAAGATTGTAGCTCAAATGGGGTACACTGTCAAGGGGTAAATATGTGGTTCTGTGTATCAATATAAAATAGTTATTATTTGACAACAATATTAAAGTAAAATACAGATATTCCAGCCAGAACCAGGTGTTTAATGCGCTGCTGTTTTTCCGGCATGTGCTGAAAAAAGAGTTCGGCAAAATTGAGGGGATGATCCGGGCAAAGCGTAAACCCTGTATTCCAGTGGTGCTGTTTAGTGGGATTTTAGATGATTTGAGGCGCCGGATTGACCGGGTGATTGAAAAACATGAACAAAAACTGAAATATGGGTGTATGCCGGGGTGTTCATGCCGGACCGTCTGGAATCCAATGGGGGGACGTCAAAATTGTCCTGGATACAGTTTCCCCAGTAAAAACATGGCCATGGGAATCGTTACCAGGGCAAACAGGGCACTTGTAAAGAGAAACTGATTGACAGCATCGCGTTTTCCGCCTTCCTTTTCAACAACCACCGGAATGGCCGTCACCGGAGGGACTGCGCTTTGAAGCAGTATCATCAAGGCACTGGTAAAGGGCGGTTCCAGCAGGTACAAAAAAAGAGAGCTATTAGCGGATAGGCAATGTTCTTTATGCACAGGAACCAGATCAACTCCCGCACTATAATTTTTTTTTCACCCCAGGTCGGGCAATCAGCCCGAAAAGCAGTGACGCTCCTGATGAAATAACGGTAAAGCCGGCCCACCAAAGGGGAAGAAGCCACCACCCGGGAAAGGCAAGGGGCTGAAAATTGGTGATAATGTTCGCGAAAACCAGACAGGGAAGGGCAATATCCAGGGAGAGGGGGGAGAGAAACGCAAAGGCGGACTCCGGCAGGATATTCCGGTTCAGGATCATAAATCCCCCACACCCGATCACCAGCAGAAGAGCGATTGATTCAAATGTGATCAGAAAAAGGTCCATGACCTTCCTTTTATTCTTTTCGTTGACTTTTTCTGTGTTTGTGCATCCTTACCGCTTATGTTCCCTTTTTACTTCTGAAAAAAACAGCTCCGCTCTGTCGGTTAGATAAATTGAAACAGATGGAAAGCTGATACTTTACCCTGTATAGTAAAAGGAATCAGAAAAAGCAACAGGGAAACCCCTTTGATTATCCTTAATATTTGAAATTTTGGGAGAGGATGGCACCCCTGGCGAATTTTCAGAGGGTTTAACAGGGCAATTGCATCAGCAGCTTTTGGATGAATCAAATGATCCCGAATTGAATCGAAAATAATGCCTTTCCCAAACCTCTAACATGTCATTGATTTTCTTTTTGCTAAAATTGTGTTAGTGTTTTATAATATTTTGATTAGAAGGATTTCAACATACAGGAAGGCTTAGGTCAAATGACCCAAAAACAGACAACTTTGAATGCATTCTCAATTATAGGAGCCATTGAAAAAGGCCATGTCTCAGGAGTGAACCGGTATGACATTGGAGATATCGGCCGGTTGACACCATTGATTTTACTGCTTTTCATATGTCTTACCCCCGTTGTTCTGGTATGGTCGAAACTCATTCCCTTTGAATACCGCTTTCACGTCTTTTTCTGTGCCCCTGGCAGGACTTGGCTATATTTGTTTTAAAAGGCGTTACGGTTTCAGGGAAATAGGCTTTCGAACCGATAATCTTAAAAGTGCATTGATCTGGAATCTTGTGTTTTGTGCTGCAGGGGGGATCGGTGTATATATCATATACCATGCTGGCATAATGCGGCCGGAAATCCGAAATTATCTTCCCCATGTTTATCTGTTTTATATTTTCTTTCTATCCCCGGTCCAGGAAATATTTTTCAGGGGAATTTTGTTTGCAGAGCTAAACCGGGCCGGCATTCACAGCACTAACTTATTTTTATTGGTATCCACCTTTTCCTTCTGCTTTCTGCATATCATTTACAGACACCCGCTGATACTCATCATTACGTTTATCGGAGGGCTGGCATGGGGAACCATATTCATAAAACGGCCCAATATCTGGGCTGTTTCACTGTCCCACTCCCTGTTGGGGGCACTGGCCATGGGATTTCATCTGATTTAGTTTATTATAAAATCTCCTTCAGGAACATTGAGAACCAAAGGAGATAAGGCTTTTGAATATTTTTTGGATTTGCCCATCTGCGTTTTAGGAATTAAACAATTCACTCATACTTTTTCCGGTGTGAATCCTCAAAATAGCCTCTGAGAACAAGCCCCCCACCGAAAGCACCTTTAACTTTGGAAATTGTTTTTCTACGGGTATATGCACTGTATTGGTAACAACTATTTCTGTAATGGATGAAGCCTTCAGGTTCGCCACTGCATTCCCGCAAAGGACCGGGTGGGTAGCCCCGACATAAATATTTCCCACCCCTGCCTTTCTGAGGGTCTGGACAGTGGTGACAAGGGTGCTGCCGGTGGAAATTTCATCATCAAAGACTATGGCATCCCTGTCCTTTACATTACCGACGACCAGTCCCTGTCTAATATCTGAATCACTGATACGTCGCTTGTCGATGATGGCCATGGATGTTTTAAGACGTTCGGCAAATTTGCCTGCTCTTTTGGCTCCCCCTGCATCTGTTGCCACAATCACCACCTGGGACAGATCCAGACTGCGGGCAAAATAATCACAGATGGTCGGCACAGCCGTAAGATGATCTACTGGCATACTGAAGAACCCATGAACCGAATCCGCATGCAGGTCCATGGTTAGAACCCGGTCTGCTCCGGCAGTTTTCAGCAGATCGGCAATCAGACGTCCGGCAATGGATATCCTGGGGGCATCTTTTTTATCTGACCTGGCATAGGAATAATATGGAATCACCGCTGTGATCCGCCTGGCAGATGCACTGCGAAGGGCGTCCAGTGACAGCATGAGTGCCATGATATGATCACTGGCAGGATGGGTGAGAGATTGAATCACGAACACATCCTTTTCCCTGACACTTTCCTGGACCTGAACAAAAAGGTTGTCATTTGAAAATCGGGAGATCTTCAGCTGACTTAAAGGGATTCCAATTTTATCACAGATATCCTCAGCAAGGATGGTGTTGGAACCACTTGAGAATATTTTTAAGTTATCATCCATTTAAAAAATTGATCTCCTTTTTACTCGATCATCAAGTTTTTTGAATACCGCTGGGGGCTCTTAATCGGCCCTTCCATAAAAACTTGATAACCGAGTTTTAGGGTGTTTTTGAAAATTTTATATGGCATGTGTCACATAAAAACCCACCTTATAGCAATAATTTCTTGACAATTCCGAAAGTTCTTGAGTATTATACAAAATATCAATAAATATCAATAAGTAATGAGTCCGAAATAACATAC
>JAYEJJ010000111.1:0-4113 GCA_034660495.1 Thermodesulfobacteriota bacterium
TTTCTACGCTCTGTCTCTCCACAAGATTTATTAAAATTATCAGAGTTTCGGAATAGGCTTCATTGTCGAAGTATTCCGGTCTAATATCCAGGTTCTGAAGTATTTCTTTTATTTCTTGTCGGCTCATTTTGTGAAGATAGCATTATTTTTTTCATTTGTTCCGAAAAAAATCATCATGTTCAATTTTTTTTATTTCATCTTTTTTTTATTGCTTTACCATGATATTTGAATAGGATACGATTTCTCCATGTTACAAAATCAAGGGACTATATTTTTCTGATCTTTAAATCCGATTTTTTAACCCGGTCTTTAAAACTGGTCTTTAAAACTGGTCTTTAAAACTGGTCTTTAAAACTGGTCTTTAAAACTGGTCTTTAAACCTGATCTTTTAACCTGATCTTTTAACCTGATCTTTTAACCTGATCTTTTAACCTGGTCTTTTAACCCGGTCTTTAAACCTGGTTTTTTAATCTGATCCTTAATTAAGGGCAGGAAAGGACTCAATACTTTTTTCGTATTTGTCATGCAGGGATTCAAAAAAGACTGGAATTCTATTGTAAAATTCCTTTAAAAGGGGCACCATGATCTGTCTCATCTGGGGATGGGAAGATAGTGAACATCTGAGATTGAAAATATGCATCCACTCCCTGATATTGGCAGTGACAATCAAATCTGTTTTTAAACTGTTGGGAAGCACACTTCTTGCTTCCTGGGCCTTTGCTCCCCTGGCAAGCAGGGCCAGATAGGCCTGCTCACAGGCTTCCATGGCTTCCTTCCATATCAGATACTGATCTGAATTCACTTCCCAGAAAAAGGGGCGGATAACGGTTATTTCCCTGCCGAATTTCTCCCTGGAATAATTGGCATACCGGGTGCTTTCCTGGCTGAAGGAACAGAGCCTGTGCCGGACAATCTCGTGGGAAATCCCCCGGTCACAGACTATTCTGACAGAAATGGAAATATGTTCAATCACACTTTCGTGGCCTGTCTTTAAAAGACGTCTGAGAAGATCATGGGCCGTTCCCCTGTCAATTTTGTCCTCTGACTTGTAGCAGGTTCGTGCGGCAAGCTCCAGGTGTGTGTATATGTCTTCGGGATCTGCCATATGGAGAATTTCAAAATAGGGATCAATGACTTTCATGGTCACACTTCCTTAATAATTTTTATCGGCAAACTCCACCCATCCTCCGGCTTTTACCAGGGAAAGAGCAAAATCACTGAGGGTAAACTCTATTTTCTTGACAAGGGAACCTGACGTAAAGGTAAATAAAAATTGATTCAAATCCACTTCCACACGGGTTTCTTTCCCTGCAAACGTCTGAAAGAGCGTATCAATGACCTGGTCTTCAAGTTCAACCGCCATCATACCGCAATTAAACATGTTCTGGTGAAAAATTCTGGCAAATCCCGATGCAATCACCATATGAATGCCGTTCACTTCAAAGGCCCACGGTGCATGCTCCCTTGAGGACCCGCATCCAAAATTATCCCGGGATACAACAACAGAACATCCCTTTATATCTGTCTGGGGATCAAATCCCTCAAGAAAAAGATCTTCAAGCAGATAAGGTTTAAGCGCCTGTTTTGTGATCTCTGTCAGATATTTGGCCGGAATAATCTCATCGGTATTGATATCCGAGCGGTCAAGAAAAAGTACCTTTCCATTAAACTGCTTCATATGCTGTCACCTGTAATGAAAAATAAAACTTATCGTTGCAGTCCATTTATTAGCAATCTGCTGCACTGGTTATCCTGCCTGTCAGTGCCGAGGCAGCAGCCGTTGCAGGACTCATGAGATGAACCATGCCGCCTCTGCCCATACGTCCGTTAAAATTCCTGTTGGTAGTGGATGCGCACACCTCCCCATCTGCCAGAATTCCATTGCTCATGCCCAGGCAGGCACCGCAGGTAGGATTGGTCACACAAAAACCGGCATCCATGAAAATCCTTATTATACCGGACTCAAGGGCCCTTGTGTATATGTCCGGGGTTGCCGGCGACACAATGCACCGGACAGAATCATCAATCTTTTTGTTTTTCAGAATGGCAGCGGCAACCGCCAAGTCCTGGAACCGCCCATTTGTACATGATCCAATATACACTTGATCAATTTTTGTACCAGCCATTTCAGAGACAGTTTTTACCTGATCCGGCCTGAAACCAAAGGTGACCTGGGGCTCAAGATCTGACACATGAAAATCCATCTGATCCCTGTACACGGCATCATCATCCGGGCAATAGACCTGATATGCCTTCAGCGCCGCCTGTTTTGAAGAAAAATCCTTTTCTATAAACGGCCAGAGGTAGTCCACCGTATGCATGTCCGGTACGCATATACCGCTGGTTGCGCCGGCTTCCACAGCCATATTGCACAGGGTCATCCGCTGATCCATGTCCATATGGTCCACCACCTCGCCTGAAAACTCCATCACAGCGTTGGTGGCCCCGTTCACGCCGATTCTGGCGATCAATGCAAGGATGATATCCTTGGCATATACTCCGGAGGGAGGGGTTCCAGCAATATTAATCTTAATGGAGTCTGGTTTTTTAAACGAGCAGACCCCCTTTAAGATACCCACTTCCAGATCGGTGGAGCCCACACCCGCTGCAAAGGCGCCAAAGGCCCCATGGGTACAGGTATGGGAATCTCCCATGATAATGGTATAGCCGGGACGGACAAAACCTTTTTCCGGAAACAGGGCATGGCAGACCCCGTTCCTTCCAATATCAAAGAAATCCCTGATGCTGTGTCGTCTGGCCCAGTCCCGCAGGATTTTTCCCTGCATGGCTGTCTTGGAATCCTTGGCAGGGGTAACATGATCAATGACGGCTTTGATTTTAGAGGCATCAAACACCCTGTCCTTGTTTCTGGCAGCAAGATCATTAATGGCCACCGGTGTTGTAATCTCATGACAGAAAACAGCATCCAGAGAAATCACACAGACATCCCTGAACGGTTTGTCAACCAGGTGACGGTCAAATATCTTTTCGGCAATTGTCTGTCCCATTACGATTCCTCTTTTTTCTCTGTTTACCCCTGATCTGGAAGAGGTTCAGGCGCAGGGGTATGTTCTATGAGAAACTCCTCAACTTTTTCCATTGTTGACGCAATAACCACATGTCTGATTTTTATTTCTTTTATAAGCCCGCTAAAATACGGATTGAGCAGGGCCGTAAGCGAGGTGTTGACTTCCTTTACACTGTCAAAGGTTTTTACTTCCTTATAGGTCAGAGAACTTAAAAACATCAGTGCGGCCTCCCTGGCCTTTGGGTGAAAAAGCGGGATTTTTTGATCCGGTATCAGCTCTTCAAGAATGATGTCAAGGGCAAGACAGAAATACCTGTCTTTGTCATGGCTTCTGGTTTTATCCAGATTCACCACAAAGGGCCGGGGTCTGATCACAGGCTGTAAAGGGCTTTCACTGCTGCTGTCTTTACTTTTAACCCTGGACCGCTTCCATGTAAACACCCTGTTGTTGGGATATTTAAGCGTCATTATATCTTTGTTCATCTCAACAATCTGATAAAAAAGGGTTTTATCCTTTTCCCATACATCAGGGATATCAGATTCCTCCACTGTAACAACAAGCTGGTCGCCTTCTATCTTCCAGGTGCCTGAAGCTGATCCCTTTTTGCCGATAATTCTGGAAGAGGCCCCTTCCACCCGGACATCTGAACTCCACCCGCCGTTGGCCCTGACGATGAGGAGGAAATAGGATTTGTTCCAGTACCTGTTCCAGGAACCAATGAAGAGCTCCCCGTAGGAAGGCTTTTTATCCCTCAGAAAACAGCCTGTTGTAAGCAACAGAGGCAGCAGCACAAGACCGGCAGCCATATAAACAGTTATTTTTTTTTTCAAATGTCCTCCCTGCCTGCAAAAAAATAAAATGATCCTGCTGTTTTTTTCTGCATTTAGCCTGTCAAACTTATCCTGTAAAATGGACAGATCTTATACAGTACAGCAATTCAGATTCTGATCAGGTATTAATTTATAGAAAACCGGCAAGAAAACCCCTGAGTCTTTAGCTCAGGGGATGAATTGCCGGACTCGCTAACCCTGAGATTCAATATATTTCCTTACGGCATCAATGGAAGCATTTCCGATTGAGCAAC